>WUQU01000216.1 GCA_009889605.1 Candidatus Bathyarchaeota archaeon
AAACGCAATAGGTAGTAAAGAGAAGGGGAGTTTTCCCCATAACTTTAAAAACATTATATCAGGAAATAACGGTATAAGAAATAAAAAAGGACGCTTAGTTATTGGACTAAACGTCAAAGTGAATAGATAATCAAAAAAAATGAGTACGATGGTTCTAGAGAGGAGAATGATTCTCCAATTTATTATGAGTATATCATAGAATGAGACTATAAAGAAAAACAAATGATTATTAAGTTGGCTAATTGTTATGAGGAAATAAGTGAATTATGTAAGGTATGTAGAGAAAAAGGCATAAAGAAAAGTCCCACCAATCAACAGTAAGATCGGTGGGTGATTATATGGAGGTATATATATTTTTATTATTATGATGCGGATAAGATTTGTATGTATGGTATACATTATACCTAAAAGGAGATTCTATGAACTTCTTTATGACAGCTTTAAAGTATACAGCAATTACAATTGGATGGATTTGTTTATTATCAATTTGGTATGTTACTTTCTTTGCATAGGTTATTATTGCTTACGCCATGTCATTCACTACGTTCATTCCATGCAATCTTTAAAAGTAATACTATAATATCTATCACTATCATATCTGTTAATAGGATTATTTATAGTTTAGTTTTTAATTATTTTGCGAAGCACCGAACGAAGTGAGGTAATGTTTTATCTTTATTACTGTTAATAGAGTTAATTACAGTTATTTAAGTTTCTGTACTCTATAGCTTATCAAACCACCCAATTTTACAGTGCCTCAATTGTAAAGTTTTTGAAAGGATTCATGAAAGCAAGCGTACCAAGGGTTCAAGACGTTCACAATTTAGACACATTTATAAATGGCGGTCTCCGTGAACCTGAGGGAATTACATGATCTTTGTTAATCAGTGGGTTAATCATTGAAAAAGGGATTATTAAACTTATAAATCCTCACCTTATGTGATTAAGGATTAACCATGTGATAAGAATGGGCTTTGTTGAGGTTTATAATCACACCGTCTTGTGATTTACCTTTCCTCACTAAAATATAATTTCAAAACAATAATAGACCTCTCAGAATTAAATATGTGGGGTTTAATTTATTTTCGGATACAAAAACAAATAAATGAATTAAAGACGCTGTATGAGGCTATACGAGGTGTTAAAACGGACGTGTAGTGAATAGGCGGTGCACAATGTTGTTTTTCTGTAAAACATAGGCGTAGCAAGGGTTTTCGTTATATTAGGATTAGTCAATTTAGTGTAATTCTTCACTTTTTACCGCTTCCTTGCCTTCTATACACAACAGTCTCCAAAACTATTTTAAATGCACAATAAAAGAGGCTATTTGTTAGCCCCTTCCTTACGTTCTTTCAATTCTTTATATAGTTTCGCTTTGGAAACACCTGTCTTTTCCGTTATCTCTTTAATGCTGTATTTACCAGTTTCATAAAGCGTTATAGCGTGGTCTAGCTTTTCTTTGTCCATCTTAGGACGCCCACCGTTACGACCTCTAGCCCTTGCACTTTCCAGTCCAGCTTTGGTACGTTCTGAAATTATGTCACGTTCCATTTCACTTAAAACAGCTAACATTTTAAACATAGCTTTTCCAATAGCATTAGTAGTATCAATTTTATCTTGTATACTTACTAGTTCAATTTCTCTTTCCTCTAGTTCCTCAGCTAGTTCTATCAGATGTTTTGTAGAACGAGAAAGGCGGTCAAGTTTATAGACTACAATTTGGTCACCTTTTCTAGCATATGAAAGTAATTCTTGTAATTTTGGGCGGTCTGTCTTAGTTCCTGTCACCTTTTCCTCGTATATGCATTCCAGTTCCACGCCTTCTTTTAATAGTGCATCTTTCTGTAATTCTAGCGACTGATCTTGGGTGCTTACTCGTGCGTATCCTAGTTTCATGTTTGTTGTCTCCTTTGTCTATAAAACGGTCAATTAGTTTGGTTTATGTACTTTGAATTATAGATGAGTTTATGAACTAGTGCAACCCCTTTTTCATATGATTTTTTAAGGGTTTCTATAAAGGGCATAAAACGACCGTTTTATAGACTGTTTTCTTTATGGAAACTATCAATCAAAAGTGCACTATCAAAAGGGCATGGCTATATAGGACGGTATAGTAACGCTACTAAGCAGGGATACCATGCCACTCACCACCATATCGCTACACATACAGCATAGGTAATAGTAGTAGCAAGGCGAGGCACGAGGTCATGGCACAGGGAAGGGCAACAGTACCAGTACTAATACCAGTACCAACACCAGTATGAGTACTGACATAAGTAACAGTACTGACAGTAGCGAGGCACGAGGGAAGGACAGGGCATGGCACATGACACGAGGCGAAGAACAAATGAATGAAACAATAATGAAAGAACAAAGAAAGAAGAACAAAGACGAATGATAACAGTAAGATCAGTGAGGTGAATGGTAGTAACGAACCATGTAGAGGATTGGCGACGCCTGGTATATTTTTATATATGAATAAAGGGGTATATAGGGTGGGCAGACATGGTACATAGCGTCGTCTGGTCACCGCTAAATATACACCACAATTTTGAAACCTTTTCGGGGGTACGTTAGACGTGCTGATTAACAGCGTTGTTATAAATTAACGAGGTTTGGCGAGTCTTGGAGGTGCTGAGATTCGCATTCTGAGGCGATTATCTTTTGATTCGTGAACAACTATCCATTAACTTTGCTGTACAGCGATTTAGGGAATGGGGGTGGTTAAGGTTTTTGCTATAATCAAATGACCGAGTTCTAAAAATAAATTTTCGCAATGGATTCAGAGACTTTTTAAGGAGGCTTGCTGCATGGCAACAGAAAAGGAAAAGGAACTTGCAAAACAGATACTAGCAAAGTTAACAGAAATGGAAACTAAGTTAGATAAGATAGATGGTAAAATGGATGATTTAAGTGGTGGGGAAACTTCAACTTCAGTAGAGGGTAAATTGGACGATGTAAAGAGTGTATACAAAGACCTACAAAACACTTTTACAAAGGGATTCGCTGACGTGCATGAAGGATTGGCTAAAATTAAAGAAGTAAAACAGATAAAGAAAAATGGAAAGCAAGTTCATTAAATCAGAACTCCGCTTTCCTCCGCCTTCTTTAAATGAGTGTATACAGTTTTCTTATCGACACCTAATGTCTTAGCTATGGTAGGTGCTTTCATTCCCTTCTCAGCTAGGATAAGCATTTTCACGATGTCATCATTTGATAACTTTCTTTGTTGATTCCTAACCTTCTTTTTTGTACCTTCACTCATTCTCAAAGGATCATAGCCACAAATATGCTTTTGATTTTCTTTATTTAGCAACCACATAGGACGTGCATACCATTCTTTATGACAGTTACTACAATGATGCAATAGTGAGGCACGAGGGTTAATGTATTTGTCCTTCACCATAACAGAACCGCCATACTTCTTATTTAACGCCTCCTGATATGGGGCTGTTTTTTTCAGCTTCTCATTCTCTCTTTCTAAATGTAAATCAGTTTGTTGCTGTATTCTCATGTCTTCAATTTCTCGAAAAGTCATATGAACAACCGGTGCTTCTTCAATCCGTTTTTGTATCCGTTGCTTCATCTGTGCCAATTTCTTCATTCTCTTCTTACGTTGTCTTTTATTTGCCATGATATTTCCTCCTTATCTGTTAAAAGTGTAGCTAGATGGCAGTTTTGTAACCTTTACACGCAAGGCAATGGTTTTACCTTCACTATCTTTTTCAATCCTAAAAACCGAAGCTATAGGGCTGTTTTCTAATCGTTTAATGTGCTTTGGTACAGTCGTGTAGATATCCCACAATTTTGAGGAATGTTCATACACAATTACAGTTTCTTGTTCTTCTTTCTCGTAATAAGCCATTGTTTCTATCTCCTTAAATGAAAAAAGATCACTAGCTATTCACCAGTGACCTCTTTTGTAATTTGACTTGCTATTGCTACTCTTTCAGCGTGTGCCTTTTCTTCTGCTTCAATTTCTTTGATAAGGCGTTCTTTGACACCACTGTCTTGTAATTGTTTAAGCATGGCCTTTGATAATTCGCTATCATTGACAAGTGATTCCTCAATATAGCCACCAGCCTCATTTTGCAACGCCAGTCCATATTGCATTGCCAATACGGGCGGTAATCCCTTTAGAACCTCGGTATTTCCTTTTCGTAATTCGTCCATTACATCGTGTTTTACAATGCTAGTTAAGTTCATTTATTTAACTTCCTTTCTAGTACAATTTAATTTCCTTGTCATACAGTAAGTTATTTCTATCGAAATCAAAGGTACGCTTAAATGCTAGTGCCTTCATTCGTCTATCAGGATTGTCCCAGCTTTCATTCATTAGTTCTGAGTCGTCCAGAAAATCATCATAGATAAGAGGCATTACCTGTTGGTCATGTTTGCTAATTGCTTTTTCATAGTCTGAAATAACTAGCTTTAATTCGTCCCTGACATAAGATACTGCTTCACTGACATTAAAGTGCTTATTTCTAGCTGAGGAATCTTTACTGTACGTTTCTCGAACGATTGGCATATATTTCTGTTTTAATAGCGTGTATTCTTCCTGTAATGCTTCTTTAAGTGGTAGTAATACTTTCATGTCAGATTCAATCTTACTAAGCTGAGAACTTAAATAAATATAGTCAGATGGGTTGTCATTTGCTACTTCCCTATCCAGCATAGTCTGAGTATGTTGTTCCTGTAATTGTGCCAAGCGTTCTGTTAATGCTTCCTCACGTTTCACCAATGATTCTTTCTCTGCTTCATAACTTGCAAGTACCTCTTTGGTAGCTTTATATAGTTCCATTTCCTCAATTGCTTTATCTACTGATGTACGGTCTAGCTTAATCATGTAATTTCCTCCTTAGTTGATTCCTCTTTGTTGTTTCAGTTCAATGATTCTTTGAATAGAAATTAGTTCTAAATTTGATACTGAGAGTTCTTTTAATGCTTCATGGAATTTTGATTGGTAGTGAACGCTGAATGGTAGTAAACCGTTTTCCAATCGGCTTAGATCAGCAACGTCCACTTTCATATGGGAACTAAATTCAATCAAAGTAAAGTTGCGTAAACGCCTCACTTCTCGAATATAGCGATAGTCGTAATCATGAAAGAAAGGTACATCGTCTTTGCTGTACAATGACATATGGTTTCACCTCCAATAAATTTGGGATTATGGGTAAATGAAAAAGGCGTAGCAATTAAGCCACACCTCGGACGGAAAATACTTATACAAGGAAAATCATTTACCGTAACGAACCTCAGGAGATTCGCCTAATAGTAGGTTTGTAAAGCACCTACCCATTACAGGTTACTTTTTAATTCAGCAACCATTAACTCAATTTTTTCTCTATATTCTTCATTAGTAAAAATCTGTTCCGTAGTCATTCCATGCGTTTTTGCATGTCTTAGGAAGTTCCCAGCTGTCTTCCATTCACCGCAAATTGGACAAGGAAGCTTGTCATTTACTACCCATTGTTTCACTGTGAATCGTTTTGTATTTGAATTGTTTTCTTTCGTATTCTTCTTAACTACATTAGTAGTTGGTTTTGTATTCGTTTTAACTTCATCGTCACTACTATTAGTATTCTTTATGTATTCTTTTGTAGTTGCTACTTCATTAAAAGCGTTGTTTTCCCCTGTCATTTCACGTTCTACAAGCAAACAAACAGCCTCACTAATAGACAGCCCTAACTCATCACAGTATGTTTTGAAACCCTCATATAAGCTGTGAGGAATCCTTGCTGTTAGTACTTCTGACTTTTCCTTACGTCTTTTATTTCTAGCGTATTTCTTTAAATAGCCCACGTTATCACCTCGTATAGATTCATATTGTATTTATTCTGTATTCATTAACTCAGTTCCTTCACTACAAGACGAATACAAGTGTATACATTATGAATACAAAAAAGTGTGAGAGTGTATTCGCCCTCACATATATTTGAATTGTTACTCAGGATATTCAGTTTGTTGTTCCATATGTTTTGCAACATCAATTAAAGGTTGCATCTCCTTCAGAAAAGCATTTACATCTCTAAATGAATCCATGAAATAATACTCATTAAAACTGCCATAACAACCAGTTAATTCAATTATAATTTTAGGTGCATTCTTATATTCAGGTTCAAGATAAAGCGTATTACATCGGCAAAGAATCGTAAATAACTCATTGTATTTGCCACCTAGAATAAAAGTAGCTTCATAGTTATCATCAAAGGATACTTTATGGCTAGCTTCATATTGAAACCGACCGTTTCTAAAAATAGTTCCTGTAATTTCTTGATATCTTATTGCTGTTTCCATCGTCATAACCATCACCTCAAAGAAGTGATTCTATACATGGCTGCTAATCACCTTTTACAAGATTTAATACCTGATCTTTTTGTAAATGAGTTACTTTGCCTCAGTCTATCATTCTCTTACCGTATAAGGTAACAAGAATAATAATATCGAAGAATGCTTGATTTTGTAGGGTAGATAGAGGTAAAATGAGAACAACCTAATACGAACGGAAGCACAAAAAAACCATTTCCTCCATACTAAGGGTTCCGACACCTCTAGTACTTCAATGGAAATGGCTTCTTGTAACCTAGTGTCCGACCACTAAGTTAAATTTATTAGCCCTGACGCAACAGGACTAATTGATGAATCCATTGTAACCCGTACTCTACTCTTTTTCAACTAGTAAAAATTAGTTTGCAAAAGTCTTAGATAAATGACAGGGTTCTACAAAAGGGCGTTTATCTCTTTAACTTGTGAAGGTGACAGGTTATTGAGGTAAACGTCCTTTTTGTTTTGCGTTCGTATTAAGTGAAGCGTGGAAGCCAAACCACGAGAAGAACGTTGTGATAACGTGCTGAAAAAATCGACAGGGTGTCCGACCATCGCAAAAGTAGGACTAGGATACAATAAGCGTTTCCCTATTTACGCTTGTATCTGAATGGTGAAAGCTACCAGTGAATCAAAGTGCTGTCGTTAGGAAGGATAGGCGTTTACGGACGCGTAGGACAAGTCATAAGTACCGAAAGGGAAACTACCAGGGCTATTTGAAGTAGTAGACTTGTTTAGGTGAAAACCTAGTGTTAAATAGGGGTGATACAAAATACTCGGGGACATGCCTGACGGTAAGTATCAGAACAACTACTACTTATACGCTTGAAGTCTGCTTTCTTTTTGCGTATAGGTAGGAATTTCTGTGTCCAAAAGCCTGAAAAACACAGCCATCAAGTAAGCAAAAACCTAAAACCTAAAGTCAAGTGATTTTAAAAGAGTTTAAAGAAATTCCTACCACTAACGATGGATAGTGGAATATATAAGTAACTACCACTAACAATGATAGAGGAAAATAGGGCTTAAACGATGCATAGAGTAAGAACTATATAGGGGAAAAAGAGAAAAAGCGTCTAGCCAATAGGACTAAACGCAATAGGTAGTAAAGAGAAGGGGAGTTTTCCCCATAACTTTAAAAACATTATATCAGGAAATAACGGTATAAGAAATAAAAAAGGACGCTTAGTTATTGGACTAAACGTCAAAGTGAATAGATAATCAAAAAAAAT
>WUQU01000217.1 GCA_009889605.1 Candidatus Bathyarchaeota archaeon
ATGAAGAGTTTAGGGAAAAATATCCCTCAATTCGTTACTTGAGACAGAAATATGAGGAACTAAAAAAAGAGATTGAAATATTAAAACATGTAATAAACACACACGATAAGGAACGCATACTTTGCGTTGACCTATCAAAGATAGTGAAAAAATTAATGGAAAAAGAAGAGCTTAAAACATAAAAAATAACAGGGGAAACCTGACCCCACCACCCCAGAATAAAAAAACCAGGTTTCCCCTGTAACCCCTTCCTTCCCAAACCCCTCCTTCTTTATGAATGCCCTCATATACACAATTTTTAGCTATATACATCAAGCTTAGCGTTAACGACCCTTACAACTAAACGCCCATTGAACTTATAGAGCTCAGGCTCTAAGATCTGGAACCTCTGAAGGTTGAGAACGCCCCCTCTGAGGAAGTAAACCCAAGCCCTAACACTCCTATCCATGTAAGCAACAACAACCTTATGCCAAAACTTAACGAACCCCCTAAAGACCCAACCCCAAGAGCACCAGAATCGATAACTCGCGCTAAGATCCTTCTCAAAATATTTTACAAGGTAGGAGGCTAGACTCTTGCGACCATACCTGACGTACTGGATGTAAACGACTTCAGCCCTATGAATTTCATTCCAAGTCATGCTCAGCCAACTTTGGCTGATATAAGAGCCCCTGTAAAGAAGATGTAGGTGAACTAATCCCGATCGACAAACTTCCCTCACACATAAATACTCAAAGCGCTGGTACTTTCGCCTTATCCGCTTGACAAGTTTCTCAAAGCTATTATGAATGTCCCTAGGACTCTGGGGACTTGAGGTCAGCGTGATAAACCTGATACTTTCTTTCAAGCGGGCTGCGACCTCTAAGCCACTCAAAGCTCTATGATAAAGCCGACGCTGCCGTCTCGTCCATTGCGGCGACTTATGACAGCTAACATCAAGTGAAGCGGTTAGGGGGTTTTCTCTGGGGGCAGAGACGATTTTGCCCCCTAACCGGCCATCAGCGCTGATGGCACATTACCTTTTTTGCAAAAACTCGAAGATAGCTTTTTCGTCTCTGCCCCCATGCTATCACCTCCTACAAAAAGACTCGGAAGGCTTATATAAGTCTTTATCGTGACTTACCTATGCCAATCCAATGCGAATACTGTGGCAAAATATTCAAGGATCTAAGGGGAATATCAACACATATAGCCACCCTTCACTCAAGCAAATATGAAGAGTTTAGGGAAAAATATCCCTCAATTCGTTACTTGAGACAGAAATATGAGGAACTAAAAAAAGAGATTGAAATATTAAAACATGTAATAAACACACACGATAAGGAACGCATACTTTGCGTTGACCTATCAAAGA
>WUQU01000218.1 GCA_009889605.1 Candidatus Bathyarchaeota archaeon
CAGAGTCACCACGTTTCCTGAGATACTTCATCGTCCATAAACCATCAACCTCTGCAATGACAATATCTCCACTCTTAGGAGTTAGACTTTTGTCAACTACAATAGGCTTGCCCCTTAAACATGGATCAACTGCTTGCTCACAGGAGACAAAGAATGCATCAGCATCTACATGGATTATTGCCCTTGGCCATGACACTATTGTCAGTGGATGTGTGTTCATAGGACACTACCTATACTTTCTTACTACTGCTGTGACAACTCCAGCAATCCTTAGCTCACTTTTTGGCCTAATCGGTTTATATTTAGGATTTGCAGGAATAAGCAGAACAGAGTCACCACGTTTCCTGAGATACTTCATCGTCCATAAACCATCAACCTCTGCAATGACAATATCTCCACTCTTAGGAGTTAGACTTTTGTCAACTAATACCATATCACCAGGCATTATTCCTGCCTCGATCATAGAGTCTCCAGATACCTTAAGGATAAATGTGGAAGAAGGATTTTCTATGAGCATCTCATCGAGAGAGATGGCATCTGCTAACTCCTCCTCAGCAGGACTTGGAAAACCAGCCTCTATGGTGCCAAGCTTCTTTATTCGCTTTCGTATTGATCCTGGAATTAATCTGCCCTTTTCATCTCTCTTTAGAATATCTAGACTCTCAAGACGAGAGATAAGTTTTGATACAGCATTTTTAGACTTAATGCCTGTTATAAGGCATATCTCTGAAAAGCTCGGCATTCTCCCCTTTTCATGATAGAAATCAGAGATCTTTCTAATCCTCTCTCGTAGAGTAGACTGCCTTAATTTCTTCATAGTTTATATTATAGGTGAACGAAAGTTCACTGTCAAGTATATAAGTTGCTCTATCAAAAATCTAAGAAAAATCAGGCACTTGTAAAGAAGACTGTCTCTACCCTGCAAACCCACCGTTAAAAATATTCCTATGTCCATAAATTATACCCCATGATACACTTCGTAGTCTCATGAGTCTCCATCTGAGTTAATGGTGAGCACTACTGATGAAGAACAGAAAAGAATACTTGAGTTACTCATGGTTTATTTTAACCTTTCCTAAAAAAGATAGCGATGTCCACTGCTTATGTTAGTTCTTTATCAACTAAATGGGAGATGAACTAATATTATTCAAAATTTTTATACTATTCAAAATATTTTAGATATCATTGACAAAAATAAAGTTATTTAATTAAAATTAGATAACTATAACATTGTTTAATTAATGGAAATGGAGGTTAATATGAGCATTGTTCTTCTTGGTGGCATGGATAGGCTTGAAAGACATTATGTAAATGAAGCAAGACGAATGGGTGTGAGGTTAAAGGTTTTCACAAAGCCAACAAAGGATTTAAGTAGA
>WUQU01000219.1 GCA_009889605.1 Candidatus Bathyarchaeota archaeon
AATATAACCGGGGGAATACCCCCGGTTTTTCAAAAAAAGTTCTTTTGTTCTAAATCCGGGAGGTGGATCTCTTTGAAGGTCAAAACTAAGGAAACCGTAGTAGCTTGGTGGATGGTGCTGCCAGCTTTGATAGTCATATCTGTGATCGCATTTTTTCCACTTTTTAAAACTTTTTACGATAGTTTCTATGAATTTAGTTTGAGGCCTGATATAGAGAAGGAGTTTGTTGGTTTAAAAAATTACGCGGATTTATTTCACGATGATAGGTTTTTAGCAGCATTGAAAACAACAATTGTTTTTACTGTTGTTTCTGTTGCACTTGAGACTCTGTTTGGGTTGCTGATAGCTGTCGTGGTTAACCAACCTTTCAAGTTTAGAGGTGCAGTTAGAGCTGCAATGCTTATTCCATGGGCTATTCCTACTGCGATTTCTTCGCAAATGTGGAAGTGGATGTTTAACGACCAGGGTGGCATTATGACCAAATTGCTTGAAACGTTGCGAATAATAGAACCCGGATTCCCGATTTTGGGTTCGCCGGATACTGCACTTTGGGCGATAATAGCAGTCGACGTGTGGAAGACAACACCGTTCATGGCACTTTTGATCTTAGCCGGTCTACAATTGATACCAGAAGAGCTTTACGAAGCGGCAAGAATCGATGGAGCGAATTTGTGGCAGAGGTTTACAAAAATCACTTTGCCAATGCTGAGCTCAACTATAGCGGTTGCTTTGATATTCAGAACGCTTGACGCTTTGAGAGTGTTCGATGTTGTGTTCATAATGACTCGAGGCAGTGTCGGAACTGAAACCTTAGCTGTTTACAACAGGGTACTGCTTATGGATAGGGCATTTACGGGTGCGTGGTTCGGCTATGGTTCTGCACTCTCTGTGGTTATATTCCTACTGATTTCAATTTTCGCGATAATATATATAAAATCTTTAAAGCTTAAGCTTGATTAATTGGTTTGCATTCGAGGGGTGAGCAAAATGACAACTAAAGCTAAGAGAAGTACGATGAAATTTTTGCTTATATTATCTGTTATTTTCATCTTAGTCTGGTGTATCTTCCCATTTTATTGGGCTGTTGTCTCATCGCTTAAGCC
>WUQU01000220.1 GCA_009889605.1 Candidatus Bathyarchaeota archaeon
GGATATATCAAGAATAAATGTGAAAACATTAAAGCCATCGCTTAATATTGGATTTGCCCTTGTATCTCCAGAAGTAGTTCTTGCTTCAGCAACGAGAACTACTTCTTCTTCAACCTTAGCAACGGGAACTCCTATAAGTCTTCCCTTTATATCTGTCAGAAGATATGTTTTCTCTGCATCTACTTAGTCAGCGGGGGAACGAGTATATTTCGCTACTTGCGTTGCTATTAAACCTATATCAAAGGTTGCTCCAGTTGAGGCATAAAGGACAACTTTGCTTGAAGATGTTCCTATATTTCTCCACTGAAGTTCAGGCATATCTTCGTGGTCAAAGATATCTGTGTCATTTACTTTAAGCCAATACCCCCCGCGATTAACAAAGAAACTAACTCCAACTGGAACACTGATGATAGTTAAACTCTTTGCTGGCTCACCTAATGTAGTCAAAAAATCTATCTTGCCATAGGTCTCCTGACTAACATCTAACTCAAAGACAGCACAAGTAGGATATTTGTTGTTGTTAGCCATTTTGTTTTATTTCCCTCTTAGTTTTCTAAGCAGTGCTCTCCCTGCTTTTGCCCATCTACCACCTTTGGCAATTAACTTTCTCCCCGCTTTTCTTAATGCTTTCTTCCTTGCTTCTGTTAATCTTCCCATCTTCACCTCCTTTTAATTATCCAAATTATCCCTAAGAGTATAACTGCCAATATCACATAGGCAATTATCAAATGCTTCCGATACTGTGGTCTTTCTTTCCACATCCAAACTTGCGTTGGATAAGAAGGCAAGGTCGCCGACACTATCCCTGCTATTAAACCCCCTAAAGCAGAAATCCATAGTATATCTCCTTTTGTCATTCCTTAGTGAAATAGATAAAAGCCAGAAATAGCCCTAAACCTATAACAATCCACATCATAGTCTTTTCCATCTCTCTCATTCCTTTGCCAGCAAAGTATAAACCTAAGCCCCCTGCTATAGGAATTGCTACGAGAGGTAAAACTGGAATAGGATTAGCCATCTTACCTCCTAAGTAGAAAGATAAGAAGAACTAAAACTGCTATACCTAAGATAATGTGCCAGTGCTCTATCTTATGAGGCACTGGAACTGCTGGAGAAGGAACACCAGGTGGAGGCTTAGAAATCCCAGAAGATAAACCTTGCTTAACAGCAACTGCGCTCTCTTTTATCCTTGCAAATACATTAGGTTTAGGCTCTGATTTCCAGTTTTTTAACTTCTCAACAATATTGCTCGGCTTAGGTAAAGAAAGAGATTTAGGTAATGGTTTTTTTAATGGCATCTTAACCTCCCTTTTCCACTAACTCAGTGTAAA
>WUQU01000221.1 GCA_009889605.1 Candidatus Bathyarchaeota archaeon
AAGCAGTGGTATCAACGCAGAGTACATGGGGACCGCGACTCCCCGCCCGGAGGCGAGTACGCCCTGGTCGACCTGTGCGGGCAGACATTCGGGAAGGAGGGAGCTGTGCTGTTGACCATCTTTGATCCAGCCCCTCCTCTGCAGGTACAGGCCTGGTTTGGAGAAAGTGAAAGAGAACAATGCCAAAGGACTCCGGCCCGCTAGTGCCTTTACATTGGCTTGGCTTTGGCTATGCAGCGCTGGTTGCTTCCGGCGGGATCATTGGCTATGCAAAAGCAGGCAGTGTTCCGTCCCTGGCTGCCGGGCTCCTCTTCGGTGGTCTCGCTGGCCTGGGTTCCTATCAGCTGTCTCAGGATCCGAAGAACGTTTGGCTTTTCTTAGTCACATCTGGAACCTTGGCTGGCATCATGGGGATGAGATTCTACAACTCTAGAAAATTCATGCCTGCAGGCCTGATTGCAGGTGCCAGTTTGCTGATGGTCGTCAAACTTGGAATCAGTGCCTTGGGTAAACCCCATCAGTAATAGTCATGGCCCAGCTTGGACTCATGAAGAATTTTTAAAACTTCTACTCTTTTCATATATTAAGATAAACAAGTACAGCATTTTCATGTATTCTGACATTTTTCTTAAAAACAGACCAAAAAACACCACTGAACTTTGCAGAGATAAAAAATCAGTCGTTATCATTACAGCCCTAAAGAGATGGGTAAGGTGTAACACAAGAGTTTCTTCCTGTGGTACCATCATACAGTTTGATTCTTGTACGTCAGTGTTATCTGTTCTTTGTGTATCTCTAGGTAACATCTCCAGAGATAGAATGTTAGGGTGTCGCCATTGGGGCCCTCCAAGCCCCATGTGCTGCTCAAGGAACAGTGTGAAAAGGGTCTCTTAATGAGATTTAGGATATCTATTCTTTTGCTTATCTTAGAGCACAGACTTACTTTGAAATTATGTTCAATAAAATCAATTAAAATAAAGTTTACTGCAAAAAAAAAAAAAAAAAAAAAAAAAAAAAAAAGAAAATAC
>WUQU01000222.1 GCA_009889605.1 Candidatus Bathyarchaeota archaeon
AAGTTCTCTCGCCGAGTCTATAAAAACATGGTATGCTTTTCCAGCAGGCAATATAAGCCTTAAATTTGTGAGTTCTCTTTTAGGCGATAAGCCGTCCTGCTCAATGTTGTAGACTATGGCTTGGGCTTAAGCTCTTCAGCTAAACGTTTGAATTCTTCCCAAGTCCTAATTTTTATAACGCCTTCGCCCATTTCAACCGCATCAACAGTTATTTTTGGGTTATCTAAACTTTATCCAGAAGCTTCTCAATATCTTTTATTTTAGGGAAAGAGTCCCATTTCCTTCTCGGCTCCGCATTTTACGCATATAAGCTTGACATGGGATTTATCTTCTGTTAGGCCTTCAGCCTTCCATTCATGCTCACATTGAGCCTTACTTTCTTCCGACGGATTCATGTTTTATTCCTCAACATTAAATTCATATTTAAGAATTTAAATTTATTGTTTTTTATTCTGAAAACTTCCAATTGACCAGCGCCTTTGAAAAAATAAAAATAAAAGAAATGTGGAAAGCTATAGTTTTTTGTAGACTATGTCTTTTTCTCTAACCCGCTGAGCCACTTTCAAGCCTACGCTTTGTCCAGCCTCAGCGCGTGTCACGTTTTTGTGTTCAATCTGCATGGAGTCGACAACTTGCTCAAAATCCGTTAAAGGCCCCTTAATTACTATGCGGTCGCCAACCGCTAAAGGCGCTTTAAGCTCGACAACAGCCACACCTATTTTATTGAAGAAATGGGTTATGCGCCCAACTTCAACAACTTCTTCGTCGCTCAAACATTTCATCTCCAACAATAAAATGGCGCTGAAGCCATAAATAATTTATTCAAAAAGTTGGACGCTTGAAGTTAAACGATTCATCCTAGGCATTTCCTTATTTTGGCCGCTTCCAATAGGCGGTTTTCCGCTTCCTCAGGGTTTTTTTCAAGAAAAGCGATCAAGAAATCATTAATAACGTTCTCGTATTTCCTCTGGGACAAGCTTCTAGGTCCAAGTTTCAAGCTGAAACTCCCTTCAACAACATTTAGGTCCGTTAGTATGCTGCCTATTGCAATGCGCATTTTATCCTCTTTACTGTTAACCATTTTTGCTATTGCCGGGTACATGTCGGCAAGCATGTTCAAGTTTCTCCATGAAACAAAACCGGCAACCGACTCCAAATCATGCTCGAAGTTTTCATAACATTTCTTAAGAGCATCCCATTCAGCTTCACTTAAGTCGTTCAAGGCTCCGAGGCCAATGAACTCAGGAGGAATTCCAAGCGTGTATAATGCACATGCAAAGGGTATAGCCCTCGGGAGAGAAACATGTCCAACACTTCGGCTGTACCCAAAAAGGCCTATGTGAAGTTTTCGGGCACGTCTCTGCGGCACATACCGGGCAACACTGTTAATCAGAGGCGCCAAACTTTCAATAACCTTTTGATATCTCTCCATAAACTTGGCGATTATTTGCCTTAAAACTTCCTCTTCGGAAGGCTCTATGATTCGCTGTTCTCTGTAGGGCAATTTTTCATTTAGAGTGTTTACAGTTTGTTTAACATCTTCAAGGGGATAATCATATTTTAAGGCTGACTGAATGGTTACTGTGTATACGCCCTTATACTCGTCTAGGAAGTTGACGAGGTTGCCGGGGTTTAAGTGTCCCCTAAAGGGCATGGTGCCCACGCCTATTATCGGGTAAATTTCAACATTCATTGAATTTTCGAGAAGTTTAAGTTTTGAAAGGGCGATTTTGCAGAGGGTTAATGCGCATACAAGCCCATAGTTCAACGCTGGGTCTGACCTAGCCAAAAAAACGCGCATGTATTCGGGTTTCGCATTGGATATGTAAGGTTTTAGTATTTCATCAACTTTTAAAAGACTTGCAAAATCTTCGATGAGCGGGATAACTTCTATGGTTTTAGGTTTAAAAGAGCCTATCCAATCTTCAACCTTTTCTGAACCACACAGGGGTATGTCTTCAACTCCTGCTATGGCTTTTTCATAGTATTCGCGTAATCCAATTATATCTTCGCCACATGTTGTCAGCGGGAGTATGACCTCGAAAATGGGGGAAACTTCCCTCTGGTAGAAGGCGGTGGCAATGTCATGCGCCACTGGAATGTTAACTAAAGATTCGAGGAGAATTTTCCGTTCCACCCGCTCAACTGCTGGGTTTGGTATACGGTATGTAAGGAAAACATCTTCACCCAAAACTTTCTCTTTAAAGAACTCGCCATATTTTTCCAGAAGTTTTCTGACAACTCTAGTGTCTACATCTTTTCCTTCTGCATCCCACATAACCTCCATGCAGCCGAGATCATTATATGCAAAATAGGCTTCATCCACTTCAGCATCTCCTTGAATAATATTTCCGCTAACCCACTGTGGAAGAGTCGCGTTATCCGGGTGCTGAGTTGACATGGTTCTAGGAATCTTTCTATCCATAAGAAACCCTTTACACTATCAATTTTAAAAGGTAAAAACCTTTTCCCTTTTTAACAGAAAAGCTAAGTTTTGATTAGCAAGTTAAGG
This sequence comes from Candidatus Bathyarchaeota archaeon, assembly GCA_009889605.1. GTDB lineage: Archaea > Thermoproteota > Bathyarchaeia > Bathyarchaeales > Bathycorpusculaceae > WUQU01. The sequence continues at coordinate 2,513 of WUQU01000222.1, forward strand.
CTTAGTCCACAATTTCGCCTTCAAGATGCGTAGAAAAAGCCCTAACAATTTTCACATTTACCTTTTCACCGAACAAGTTCTTAGGGCTTTTTACAACGACGGGCTTGTAGGCGAAGTTTCTTCCAACCCAAGAACCACCCATTTTACCAACTTCATCCACAAGAACCTCTCCCTCCCACCCAATCCAGCCTTGGTTTTTTTCAAAGGCAACTTCAGAGGCTAAACGTGACAAAATCGCACTACGCTCTTTAATCTGCGAAAGCGGTACAGCATGGTCCATTTTAGCTGCCTGAGTTTTAGGTCTTGCAAAAAACTTTGAAATATTTACTATGTCAGGCTTAACATCCTTTATAAGCCGCATAGTTCTTTCAAAAGCCTCTTCGGTTTCCCCTGGAAAACCACAAATCACATCCGTAGCCAACGTGGATTTCGGAAACGCCCTTCTAAACGCCTCCACCATTTCTATGAAATCAGCCGTTGAATAGAATCTCCGCATACGCTGTAAAACCTGATCATCACCGCTTTGAACGGGCAAATGTATAAACTTGAAAACCTTATCACTTCTGAAAACTTCAATCAAGTCTTCAAGGATGCCCCGCGCCATGTTTGGCGTCATCATTCCAATACGCACCTTGAAGCTGCCTTCAATGTTACAAACAGCTTCAACAAGTTTTGGAAGATTTGTGCCAATATCCCTTCCATAACACGCAGTGTCCTGCGAAGTAAGCCAAAATTCTTTAACACCGTCTACAAGGGCCCTTTTAAAATGCTCCACTATCTCATTAATGCTGTAGCTTCTTAGGCGCCCTCTGGCAAAAATGACACAACAGTAGGAGCAAGAGCCCAAACAGCCATAACTTACGGGGATAATGCCGATAACGGGGTTTAGGCGAATTCTTGGAAGGTTGAGGCTTGGTCTTGAATTTTGCACATTTTCTAAAGCTAGAATCTTCTCTCCCCTCAAAACCCCTTCAACAATGCTGACTATTTTCTCGCCTACCGCTGGACCGGCAACCCCGTCAAAACGCGCTTCCCGACATAGCCTTTCAAAGTTTATGATGGGAAGACATCCCGCCACAATTAGCTTTTTGCCTTTCGGAACACGCTTCAAAACCTCAATCATGCGGTTCTCTGTTGGACCCTTAACAGCACATGTATTATAGACAACCACATCAGCGTCAGTCACATTCGTCGCTATTTTATACCCAGCTTTAAGTAAGCATCCGGCCAAAACTTCACCGTCAGCCAAATTCGTTGAACACCCGAAACTTTTAACAAACACCTTCACATTGTCCATGACAATACATTAAGTGCTTTAAAGAGGAATAAAAACCTAAAGGTATACGCAAACGAGAATTTACACAATTCTGAAACTTTCAATGATAAGCTTTAAAAAAGGAAGAACCAACATGTTTGAATCATGTTTAAAGCATATTATATAGAAGTATAACTTTGAATGGAGGTGGCTAATACCACTGGAGGGGGATGAAATGAAGTTGATTACGCTGTACTTGCCTGAACCCTACATTAAGGCGTTAGATCAGCTTGTAACTGAGAGGTTTTACCCTAATAGAGCTGAAGCAATTCGGGTTGCCATCCGCGATTTAATTGACAACGAAGTGTGGAAGAGACAGAGGGTTGGCTAAATGCATTCAGCTGGCCAAACTTTCAAGTATTCCTGGCAGAACACTGTCGACAACGCTATTCGGCCGCCGGAGCTTTGCCGTATGCTAGTTTTGGGCGTAGGAGGAGCTGGCAACAATACAGTAACGCGGTTGATGGAGATGGGAGTTGCAGGAGCAGAATGCGTAGCCCTCAACACCGATGCACTTCACCTAAATGTTTCAAGAGCTCATCGGAAAATCTTGATAGGAGAAAAATTGACAAAGGGACTCGGCGTTGGAGGCGATCCAAATCTAGGGAAAATGGCTATTGAAGAATCAAGAAAACACCTTGAAGACTTGCTTACAGGGGTTGACATAGTTTTCATAACAGCCGGCCTAGGCGGCGGCACCGGAACTGGCGCTGCACCAGTAATAGCGGAAATTGCAAAAAAGAAAGGCGCATTAACCGTAGGCGTTGTGACAACGCCTTTCAGAATTGAAAAGGGACGTATGGAGTATGCGGCTTATGCCTTAACAGAGATGCGGAGACACTGCGACACAGTTGTGGTCATTGACAACAATAAGTTGATGCAATTTGCGCCTTATCTACCCATAAACGAGGCGTTTAAGGTTGCAGATCAAGTTCTAGCAAACATGATTAAGGGAATTGTTGAAACTATTTCAGCTCCAAGCTTAATTAACCTAGACTTCGCAGACTTTAAAACCATTGTTAAGCGCGGTGGACTGGCAGTCATCGGTGTAGGCGAGTCGGATGCGCCTAACCGTGCAGAAGAAGCCGTCAGAAACGCTTTGAGGAGTCCGCTTCTGAACGTGGATTACGCGGGTGCAAAAGGCGCTTTGATCTATGTTTCAGGCGACCCTCACATGACCATTGAAGAGGCAAACCGTGTCGGGGAAATCGTCACTGAAATGATGGATAACAACGCCTTAGTCATCTGGGGTGCAAGGGTTAACCCTGAACTAGACGGAAAACTGAAAGTCACTCTTGTAATGACGGGTGTAGATTCGCCATATCTCCCAAGCGGTTTAGGAGCCCTAGCGCCACAACTGTTTAACCTAGAGCCCTATGCAGAGCCGGAAAAACCGCTGAACATAAAACTGGACCTATACCAGCTAGAACAAGACTACATAAACTAGTTTAAAACCCTCTATTTTCCACTTTTTACATCCCTTAGCACGGTTAACCTAATGCTAATTATTTTAAGGGTGAGGCACCGATTACATTAGGGTAAAAGTCAAGTGAAGATATGTGAAAATGGACAAAACAGACAAACGCATAGTTGGATGTTTGTTTCTGATCATTCTACTCATTGCCGCATGGTTATGTGCCAGTGCATACATTGAACGCCAAGCATTTTCTTCAGCCGAATACGCGAGTCTGAAAGCGTTCAGAGAGGTAAGCGAGAAATACGTGGGTAAATATGTCCGCACCAGCGGGCTTTTACACGCGTTCCTTGGCGCTGTTGTTAAAACTTTGAATTACCAAATCGTCACCACCCAGTATTATTCATATTTGTTGGTGAATAAGACTGTGGCTGTTGTTCTTCATGTAAAGTTTAAGTGCCATTATCTTTTAGAGAAATGGGTTAACGTTACAGGCAAAGTAGAAAGGCTATATGATCGTGATGGACGACTAATGGGCTACGCCATTAATGTTGTAGAAATTTACGAATCGTCCAATTAGGCAAAGAATTAATTTTGCGGTATTTTCGCTCTTTCCAACAAATAGTTTATGTAGAAAGAGTTACTCTCTAAAAACTTCGCAAATTAAAAGCGAAGGAGATAAAGAGGGGAAACAGGAAATGCCATTGAATGTCAGCCTCATCGGATGTGGCTCCATAGGAAAAGTGTTAGCGCACGCCATAGATGAAGGACAAGCAGGAAACACAAGGCTGCTGATGGTTTACGACCATGCAGCTGAAAAAGCTAAGGCTTTGTCTCAAAGGCTGAGATATAAGCCGAAAATTGCCGAAAAATTTGATGAACTTCTTGAAAACAAGGATGTGGAACTGGTTATAGAGGCGGCTTCCCAGGAAGCAGTTAAGGCTTACGCGGTTAAAATATTGAAAGCCGGGAAAAGTTTAATGGTTATGAGTGCTGGCGCCTTAGTTGATTCTAAACTGGTGGGCAAAATTGGTCGCGTTGCTAGGGAAAACGGGTTAAAGGTGTATATTCCGTCAGGAGCCATAGCGGGGTTAGACGGGTTGAAAGCCTCAACAATCGGCAAAGTGGAAAGCGTTACTTTAACTACGCGAAAGCCCTTAGAGGGGTTAAAGGACAATCAGTTTTTTAAGGAGAAGTATGGTGAGAAAATTCTAGGGCCAACACTTGTATATGAGGGCCCGGCTATTGAAGCATGTAAGCTTTTTCCAGCCAACGTGAATGTGGCGGCAACTCTTAGTTTAGCAGGCATTGGAGCAGAAAAAACAATGGTTAAAATAATCGCTGACCCCTCAATAAAACGAAATATTCATGAAGTCGAAGTCGCAGGGGAGTTTGGCAGATTTAAAGTCCATGTTGAAAACGTCCCATCTGCTGATAACCCTAAGACAAGTTATTTAGCTGCACTTTCCGCCGTCGCGACATTGAAAAAAATAACCGAGCCCCTAGTGGTTGGAACATGAGCCGTTTGTTTTTGAGAGAAAACGCGCCTTAAAAGATGAAATCTCCCTTTTCAGCCTCATTCTTAAGGGTATAGCCTTGCCGAAGGGTTGGCATAAACCTTTGTCTATAGCCTTAACTATCTCTTCAATGTCCGGCTCAGCCTCTACGGTGGTGTATGCGAAACCTATTTCCGGCGCGTAGTGGGCGTCGCTACCTGCAACCTGCGCCAATTCAAGGCTTGAGGCAATTTTCTGCGCTTGCTTTACGGAACGTTTGAAGGGGAAAGCTGAAGCATTAATGACTTCAACTGCGTCGAATTTTTGGCTTACATTTCCTTTTAGACTTGATTTGAGAAAGGCTCGAGGATGGCATGCAACAGCTAGGCCGCCAAGCTCATGGATTCTGTCTATGGTTTCTTCAACGCTTAGATCTCTTGGAACAGGTTCGGTAAGGTTAAGCCCCACAATGTGTCCGCTTCGGCTTGAAATTTCTATACTTGGAATTATGAGAAAGTGTGTCTCTTTTGCTATTTTTAGGGCGCCGTCGATTCTGTTGTGGTCAGTTATTGCCACGCCGTCTAACCCGTGTTTTCTAGCGTAAAAAACAAGTTCTTGGGGAGTGATAAGTCCGTCGTAAGAGTAGCAAGTGTGAATGTGGAGGTCAATTTTGACTTTCAAATTGTCCCCGCTAAACCCTTTTAGGCTAACAGTTAAGAGGTTTTAAAGCTGCCTTTGCTTCTAATTTTTGCAAGCATTTCTTCTAATTTCTTTTCGTCAGCCTCTATTTTGCGGAAGAGGGGCTTAGCCTTGGCTATTGTGTGGCCGGCTGGCAAAGGCTTTAGGGCTTCACTCCACTTTTGTTTGTGAACTTCAGGCATGTTCAAGGTTTTCCAGAGTTCTTCGGCGGTAAAGGGAATTATTGGGGCTGAAACTATTGCTAGGGCTTTAACCAGCTGTGCTGCCACGTAGAGAACTGTTGCCGCCTTAGCGCGGTCACTCTTAATTAGGTTCCATGGTTCTTTGTCGTTGAGGTACTGGTTGCCTAGGCGGCTTATGCTTATTACGGCGTTTGCTGCTGACTGCAGTTTGCAAGCTTCAAAGTCTTCGGCGATTTCGCCTACTCGCTTTTTAAGATTTTCAAGAATTTGCTCGTCGTCAACATCCAGCTTACTTGGCTCGGGGATTTGGCTGTTGAATTGGGTGTTTATGAATGACAGGGTTCTGTGTATGAAGTTGCCGAAGGTGTCGTTCAAGTCTGCGTTTATTTTTTCGGCGAAGATTTCCCATGAGAAGTTTGAGTCTTTTGTTTCTGGTCTTGTGGCGATTAGGAAGTAGCGCCAGTAGTCCGCTGGGAAAAGCTCTAGTGCCTCGTCAATCCATATTCCTATTCTTAGGCTTTTTGAGGCTTTTTCGCCCTTAAACTGGAGGAACTCTGTTGTCGAAACGTTCCATGGGAGATTGTAGTCTTCATGGGAAGCCAGCAGCAAGGCTGGAAGAATCAACGTGTGAAAGGGAATGTTGTCCTTTCCAATGAAATAAAGAGTTTTCGCGTCCTTGTTAAACCAGTAGGCTTTCCACCCTTCTGGTTCTCCACGGTTTCTGAAATACTCTATTGTTGCGGAAACATAGCCTAAAACAGCTTCAACCCAAACGTAAATGGTTTTGCCTTCTGCCCCTGGAAAAGGCGCTGGCATTCCCCAAAGGACGTCTCTTGTGACGGCTCTGGGTTTTAAGCCTTCTTTTATGAGGTTTAGGCTGAAGTTTTTTGCGTTGCTGGGCAACTGCTTATTCGCGTTAAGGTATTCTGCAAGTTTTTCAGAAAACTTGGCCAGATCGAAATACCAGTGTTTAGTGGTTTTTACTATGGGCTTGCCTTTGCATATTACACAGTAGGGTTCGACAAGGGTTGTGGGTTCCAAGAGTCTTCCGCAAGCGTCGCATTGGTCTCCACGGGCTGGTTCATGTCCACAGTAAGGGCATTTGCCTTCAACAAATCTGTCTGGCAGAAAGCGTTTACATTTCTCACAGTACAGCATATCGGTTTCCATGGTGAAAATGTAGCCGTTATTGTAGATTTTCATTAGGTGTTGCTGTACAAATTCTTTATGCACTGGGCTTTCGGTTCGCGTATAGTTGTCAAAGGATATCCCCCATTTTCTGAAAAGTTCCGCAACCCTAGCGTGGTTTTTGTCTGTCAAATCTTTTGGGGATACGCCTAGTCTTATGGCTTCCACTTCAATGGGTGTTCCATGCTCGTCGGAGCCGCTTACCATGACAACTTCTTCGCCTTTAAGCCTATAATATCTGGCAACAACGTCTGCTGAAAGCACAGAGCCCACTAAATTGCCGATGTGAGGAGTGACGTTTATGTACGGCCAAGCGGACGTAACTAAAACTTTTCCGAGTTTGACGGCACCTCCAACATTCAGATTAGACATACCAGTAAACAAATCGCATACTTAAATTTAAGGAAAAACCTTGAAGGCGCTGAAAGAAGCGGGTTATTGCATAAAAATGGGTTAGGAGCGCCGTGGATTTCATTTTGACGGCTAGAGAGTTTACATTGGAGCGCTTTGGCTGCTTGGTTTTTTCCTCTTCTTCTCGCCACATCGCTTTGGATTTTGTTGTAGCGAGGAATAAGGCGGCGGCTATAATTACCGTGCAGACAATCATCAGCGCAACTTGGACTGTTAAGAGAGACACTATTTGGCTTAGGTAGTCCGATGGGTCTTCAGAGACCCTTATGTAAAACGCGTCTCCGTGAGGCAAAGTCATTATCCCAGCTTCTTTTGTGTAGACTTCTATGTCCAGAGAAGTGGTGACAGCTCTTCCATCTGTTGGAACAGTGAAGTCTGTTTCAACCAGACATGTTTCGCCGCTCACTAAAGCCTTATTAACCTCTATGGTTTTGTTGCCTTCCCAAACGCCTTCATTAAAAGCTCTCCAAGCTTCGAAGGTGACAACAACTTTCGTTATAGTTATTGCACTTTCCCGAGTATTGTATAAAGCTATGTAGAGTTTGCCGGAGTCCCCTGGATTATAAAGCGACTTGTCTGTCCAAGCGGTTATAAATTTAGGCGTTTGAGCATTAACAGAAGAAGCTAACAGCAATGCTGAAAAGACAAGAAGCAGTAGGGCAAAAATTTTCCTTTTCACAATTAATCACCTAAACTGTTCGTTTCACAGCCTCATTATTTAAGGTTTACCGCTTGTTAGGCTGCTACAGTCATTTGCAGAAGCTTTTTCATTTCCTCCGCGGACGCATCACTCTTTATTCCTTTCGGGTTAAAATGAGTCAGCGAAGCTTGAAAGCCTTTTTCCTTCAAAAGATAAAGAACTTTTTTAGCTGAGGGAACAGGTAAGCCCATTTCGTCGCAAAGCTTGTCTAAAACATAGTAGGTCGCCGGCGCATTCAACTCTTCTTTTATTAACGCTAAAATTTTCTGTATCCGCCTCAGAGACTTTAACTTTCTTTTTTCAGCTTCTTTCTCCATTAAAATACAAAATTCCTTGTTAGACAATTTTCCAAGCCACAAGGGTCCAGCAAAATCCAAATTCGCGCCGCATTCGGGACATTTTCCGCCATGGCTTACCCGAAAATTCTTGTCAAGAGTTTCTCTGTGGAAACATTTGAAACAGTGAAGGATATAGCCCATTTTGCTGAGGCTTCTGTCAGCTTTTTCAGCGCCGTGCTGTAGAATCGCATAAACCCGCAGGTAATGGTCTGTGCTGTAACTAAAAAGGGGATTTATGCCTATCTCATACTTTGCTGCTGTTGCTGCTAAACATCCAATTACGAGTCTGACAGCTATTTCGTGGCAGTATTCAGTTCTTAATGGTTTTCCGCCATACTTGCGTAAACATGCTTTGGGGCATATTCCGCATAGGGGTGCCATGTCCGTCGCTGTTAAAGCGAGAAAGCCTCCGTCTCTGATGGCGCGGATGGCTGAGTCAAGAAAAGGTGTTGGAGAGCCGAAGGGGTCTATGTCCAGTGCGTCAAACCTTTTACGTGGAGCACCATAACATGCAAGAAGGAAATTTGCATCCTCGTTCATAGCGTTTACGCGTTCACTTAGCCCATTCAGTTCAATGTTGTATTTTGCCAGTTTGAAGGCTTTCTCGTTGATGTCGTTGACAAGCACGTTTTTTACACCGACAACTTCTTTTGCAAAGCGTATTCCCCTGATTCCGCAGCCGGCTAATGGCTCGCAGATAGTGATTTCGCGGTTAACCATGCGTTGGTAGGCTTGCATGGCTAGTACGGCGAAGTCGCGGTTTAACTCCATTACTGGGTTGTAGAAAACCGGCGCCTTTGAAGGGGCATAGTCCTGAGGCTTTTCCACGAAGGCTTCAAGTTTTGGAACAAAAACTTTCACTTCGCCTTCGCTTACAATCTCCACTGGAAAGTCTATTGACGGTTTTCTGGTTTTCATGCTTTGGCTATGCCCCAATCCAGTAAAGCGGCGTATAGCATTTGGGAGGCTATGGCGGCGATTATGACAGCCATTATTCGGCTTGCTGCTTGGATGCCGTTGCTGCCCGCAACCTTGATTAGAAAGGGAGCGGCACGCAGAGTGAGATAGACGCCTAAAGCCGCAACCAAACCGCCTATTAAAATGTTTATTATCGCGTAAGAGTTTGACAGCACAATTAGCGTTGTCATTGTTCCAGGGCCCACTAAAAGCGGTGTTGCCAGAGGCACTACAGCCACCTGTTTAAGGTCTATGGTTTTTGTTCGAGACATTCCTCCAAGCATGTCCACTGCCAGAACCATGAGTAGGATTCCTCCGCCAAACCTGAAGTTGGTGACGGAAACGTTTAAGGCTGATAGGATAAGCGGCCCAAAAAGGGTGAAAGTCAAGAGAAGAGCAACAACTATCATTGTAGTTGTGGTTATTATCTTCCGTCTTTCATCCTCTTTGAGGTTGCCAGTGTATATTAGAAAAGTTGGAAGCGTGCTTATAGGGTTCATTATAGTGAACAGTTGAATAGCTATGTTTAGGATGGCTGCTGGTTCGATTTGAACCCATTCTTTTAAACCGCCCACAGTAAAGCGGAATGATGCAAGAAACACGAGTAGGGCTAGAACAAGCATTAAGGCTAAACGGAAGACTTTGCTATGCCTCCGCGTAATCCAATCGCTAAGATGCCTTTCAAACGAAGACATAGCGCTTTCATGCCCTTTCTCGGTGCTCATGTTTCCGCCTTTACCTCAAAGACTGCAATCTTAATTAGCAAAACAGTTCCATTTGAATATTAGACTTCTGGTTTAAAACGGCGAAAACTTTAACGCGTAAAAGCCCAATTTACATGAAAACGTGAAGTGGCAAACTTGCGGAAACGCATATTTCTTCTAACAGGCAGTCCAGGTATTGGAAAGACAACACTGCTATTGAAGATTGTTGAAGCCTTGAAGGCTAAAGGCTACTGCGTAGGCGGAATGATAAGCCGTGAAGTTCGCGAGGGTGGAACGCGAGTCGGCTTTGAAATTTTGGATTTAGTAACCAACAAACGTGGGTGGCTTGCTCAGGTAAGCCAGAAAACAGGCCCGCAGGTAGGTAAATATCGCGTTAACCTAGATGAGTTAAACGATGTTGGCGTGGCTGCCATTATTAGCGCAGTCAGAAGTTGTGACGTCGTGGCCGTTGATGAAATAGGGCCTATGGAGCTTTTTTCAGAAAAGTTTAAACAAGCAGTCATGGACGCAGTTGAAAGCGGTAAACTTGTTATAGGAGTTATCCATTGGAGGGCAAAGGACAAACTTATAGAAATGGTAAAAAACAGAGAAGATGCGGAAACATTTACCGTCACCTACGAAAACAGAGGCAAACTGTACCAGCATATCTTAGAGAAAATTGAAGGCTACGCCATTTGAAAGACAATTACTTTTTGGTCAGCATCAACGTATAACTTGTTATCCACGATATTGGTGGGAGAGCCCAATACTCAAAGGTTTGCTTCTCTTGAATGCCGCCAGAATATGGGTCTATAATAAACAAGTTTGTTCCAAAGGGATCTGAAGTGACAAAGAGCTTGTTATTGCCTAGGGTTAAACTTTTAACGTTGCCCCCGACAGGGGTTCGCCAAACCAGTTTCCCATCAGACA
>WUQU01000223.1 GCA_009889605.1 Candidatus Bathyarchaeota archaeon
ATTAAAGCTTCGATGACGTGTTTCATTTTATAGTCAGCCAAGCGGCCTACACCAGCATAGCCTTCAGTGCTGTACGCCTCTCTAGCCTTCTCAATCCAAACCTTACCTAGCTTCGCGTAAAGTTTCTTAGCAAGCCTCCATTGGGGATATCCTATATCTGGAAACATCATTGCAAGCTTGCTGGGGGTAACTGTGTACAAGCCTATAACCATCTTTCCATCTTTGGGTGAATAATACTGAACTTTTGTGGGAAACAAGGGATGATCTTTAAGGCCTTTCTGAGGGGTTATTCCCTTTCCCTCAAGGAGTTGCCCGGCAAAATCAAAGATCAAAGCCACTGTTTTTTGGCTGTTGTCAATGATTTGAGCATTTAGGATAAGCTCAGCGTTTGTTTTGCCTGAACCCGTCATTCCAAACATGCCCATCATCAAGGGAATAACCTCAAGGTTTATGCCAACAGAGCCCAAGAGCTGGTCTCCTGAGCGGAGGCGCCAGAGTTCCAGCATTCCAGAAAGCTTGAGAACAGAGCAGTCTTCTTCGCTTATGGTGTAAACTTTGTCTCCGTAGTTTGGGTTAAACGTTGGAGAGCGCACCCTTTCTTTCTTTTTTCTAGAAAGAGAACGGCTTCTACACTTCTGAAAATTGAATATGGGCCAAACGCTTCCTTTCCGTCAGCTTCGCGAAGTTGTTCAATAGTTTTTAGGGTGGAGCTACTTTGGGCGTTAACAACCCTTGCGTAAAAATTTCTTTCCCCCGAATTGATGCGCATTATCTGCCCGAAAGAAAGGGTCGCTTGGGAATTTAAGAAAAAGAGTACTTTGTCGCCTTCTGTACTGCACACAAACCCTATGGGTTCACTCATATTCCACCCACTCTCTTTCAAAGGCGTGTTTAACTCCGCGAATCTCATCTGGGAAACTGCAAGCCATCTCTTCAAGACGAAGTAAATCCATCAAGCCTTTTTCCTTAACTTTATCGTGGTAATAGAGAAGCATGGCATCGGAAGGACGTGAAAAGTGATGTGCAAGAAACAGTGGAATAGGATACCCGAAGCATCTTGGATCTTCAGAAATAAAAGTTAATGGGGAAAGAATTTCAACTACATCATCAGCTGTCAAATATTCCATTATATCGCAGCGAAAAACGCGCCCACTGTCCGCGCACAATTTTACCACGGAGATCTCACCGTAAAAGTGCTAATCCTTATCTGGCTTTTTAAGGGAGGGGTAAACCCATATCGGATAAGAGGAAAGCACATTCACTGCAGCCATGAAATCTCTGCCTTTCTCGTCATGCAAAATTGGAGAACTCTTGCTTATCGCCAGGAGGCATATTCCCCTTTCTTTGCATTCATCGTAAAGGGAAACTCTGAATTTTCTCTCGCCTCCAAAATAGCTTCCACCATCTAAAAGAACATAATCACGATGGGTGTATCCGTCGTATTTCTCCTTAAATTTTTCATGTATAACTTTTAGAGCCATCTGACTTTCTAATTCTAACCTGTAATCTTCAAGAATTTTACGACGGACATGAACGCCCCCACAGCAGAATACAATCTTTCCTCATAACCCCATTTCACATCACGTTCCTTAACTAGGGCGTATGAAGGCCGCATAAGGTAAATGCCCCAATTATTAGCTCTCTTCAAAGTTCTTGTTGAACAGTCCACAGCCAAAAATTGTCCCTCATAACTGCTTACTTTTTTAAGCTGCCTTATCTGCAAGGGGTCCGGCTTAACTGAAATTACTGGTTCTCCCCGCAACCCCATAGCCCCTGCAGCACGCCTTTTTTCAACATAAAGTTTAAGTTTCTCCTAATATTTGTCAAATCTTCAATAATTTTAACATCCATACCATTGCCCTCATTAGAGGCTGTCTATGTATAAATTGACAAAGGGGGAAAGCTTATCAAGGTATTTGCTGTTTTAATGGAGGGTTGGGAATTCCCGGTGCAACTCTGTATTTTAATCTGTTTGAGGTGCCAGCCTTAGTAAGCAATCCTTTATTTGCCATTCTTAGAAGGTATGTTGCCACGGTGCTTAGGCTTATAGGTTCCTTAAACTCGCGTTCATAAACCTCTTGAACTTCTTTTGACGAAAACCAAGCTACAGGAAAATACTTTTGAATCAATACTCGTATTCGATCATACTTTGAGTTTTCAGCACTTAGAAAGTTAATATTGGAATTAGCTTCACTGTTGGAAACCCCGCCTAACAATTCAACCAGGTCCAATATACGAAGGGCCTTATCTCTTGTCACTTGACCTTCAAAGGCTATGCTATATTTGTTGCCTTCGCTATCGAAAACTTCGATGCGCATCTTCTTCGCTGGCATCTAAAGTTAAGCACCCTTCAGGCTCTTCACAACTTTACACTTCACAAGTTATAGCTGTTACGGTGAAAAAAAGAAAATTAAAAACGTTAAAAAAGGCATCTTTAGAGAAAAGAGGAAAAAATTTCCATTTCTTAAGATTACAAGCTTTACATTTCACCCGAAATCGATTTAGAAAAAGGAGAAAAAACTACCTACCTACTTCCAGTAGAAAATAAGGGGTGGCTTTTTCACATGTTAAAGACATAAAAAAGTCAACGATTACAGAAAGGAGTTTTGAAAAACAACAAAAACAAATCAACTTCACACGATGTTTGCAAAATGTGAAAGCAACCGAGTGGTGGAAAACCTCCTTCTAAAGATTTTAAGAACTTGTCATGTAAATAAAAGTCTTTAAAAACAAGAAGGTAATGTAGTATTAGAAGGTGAGTCACCCCATATTTTCCACTGGAAAGTAGAAAAATACAGTGTTAAACTAGGAAAGACATTTTGTAACATTTTTCTTAAGTTGTTTAGATTTTTAAATAGTAAGTTTTAAAATAGGCTAATCGATATTACCATTCAGAGTATATTTCTTTTGAGAAGAAATCAGAATTCTAACAGATATTTCAGAGATTTCCAGTCGAAACCTAGGGGTGCCCCTCTTTTTCCTTTTCTCCCATTGAGACTTCAAAAATTTTTAGAATTTTTAGATTACTTATTCACTTTTCTGTATGATATGCCTTATCTTAACCACCTTGAAATTAAGCGTTACCTCTACTGTAAACTTGAAAAGGAGAAGTGAAGTGATGGATAACCAAAATATCTTGGATGAGGTTTTCAATAAATTATTTAACGGTGCTAGCGTTTTTAAAGATAGAGAGGTTCTTCGCCACGATTATTTGCCTGAAAGGTTACCTCATCGTGAGGAACAAATTAGGCGTCTCGGCGAGGCGGTGGCCCCGGTTTTGAAGGGTTCACGGTGTTCAAATATTTTTGTTTATGGAAAAACTGGAACTGGAAAAACTGCGGTAACAAAATATGTGTTGAGTAGGTTTGAGGCTAAGGCAAAGGAAATTAATGCACCTGTTGGTTTTTGTTATGTTAATTGCCGTTTGGCAGGCACTGAATATCGTGTTCTCTCCAGTTTATGTCAGAGTGTTCGCCTTTTTGTTCCTTTTACAGGTTTATCTGCTGGGGAAGTGTTTGATAGATTTAGGAAAGGCCTAGATGAGTTAAAAACCATTTTTATAGTGGCTTTAGACGAAGTAGACGCTCTTGTAAAGGCACGTAGCGACATTCTTCTATATGAGCTTACCAGAGTTAATGAGACACTGTCCCGCAGCAAAGTTTCAATTATTGGCATTTCCAACGACTTGAGGCTTAAGGAGTTTCTTGATCCACGGGTTTTAAGCTCCCTTAGTGAGGAAGAAATCGTTTTTAGGCCATATGACGCGAGCGAGTTGAGAAATATTCTTTTTGAACGTGCCCAAGTTGCCCTTCGTGAAGGAGCTTTAAGCGAGGGCGCCCTGAGCCTATGTGCGGCTTTGGCAGCTGCTGAACATGGTGACGCTAGGCGAGCTTTAGATTTGCTTCGAGTAGCGGGCGAGGTTGCAGAGCGTAAGGGTGTAAGTGTTATCACCGAAGAGCATGTGAGGGAAGCGGAAAAACTTATTGAACATAACCGTGTCGTGGAAGCTTTGGCAAATTTGACATTACATTCAAAGCTTGTGGTTCTAAGCGTTTTCCACATGGTTAAGGCAAACGGTTACCGCGCAGTAACAGGCGAAATCTATGAGGTCTACAGCGAGCTTTGCAATGAATTAGCGGTAACCCCGTTAACGCAGCGCCGCGTAAGCACGCTGGTTAATGAACTTGACGCTTTGGGCTTGCTGAACGCACAGGTTGTTAGTATGGGAAGATATGGCCGGACAAAAAAGATTAGACTAGAAATTACACGCACACTTATTAAAGAAGCCTTCTCTAATGATGTTAGGCTTGGGCGTCTGGTTGATTATGAGCCTAAATGCCTTTCGAAAGATGCGGGTGGTAGGGATTGAAGATGGAAGTTTCAAAAAGGGCGTTATTAAAAGGACGCTTATTGCCGCGGTGCTTTTTGATGGGTTAAAAATTGAAGATGTCAAGCTTTCAAGGATAGATGTTGACGGCTTAGACGCAACAGAAAAAGTTGTTAACATTTTAACCGGATGGGAATTTGAAGCAGTTATGCTAGCAGGAGTTTCTTTCGCAGGGTTCAATATAATCGACCCCACGGTTCTCTTTAAAAAATTTGCAAAACCCATCCTCATTATTTCACGAACTAAACCAGATAATAAAGCTGTAAAGTATGCCCTTCGTGCACACTTTAGGGACTGGCAAATCCGCTGGGGTGTATTTGAGAAATTAGGGCCTGTTCAAAAAGTAACGCCTTTAGCTAAAGAAAATCCCCTTTACTGTGAAATTTTGGGCGCAAAAACTCAGTGGGCTAGACGCCTTATAAAGGATTTGGCGGTTTGCGGCAGAGTTCCCGAACCTCTAAGGGTTGCACGGTTAGTCGCTCGAGGGTTAAGTTAGGCAAATGAAAGGGTTTTAACCCCTAACGTTTGAAGGTTCACTACAGGAACCAGGCATGATGTTGGAACAAACCCAAGCCTTCGCATATACTCTGTCTGCGCCTGCCAGCATCCTGAATTAACAACTAAAACTCCGCGATAATTTGCATAACCCAAAGTGTGCACGTGGCCCGCGTGGAAAATGTCTGGGACGCGTTCAATAACTAGAAAATCTCTGTTTTCAGGCGACAAAGGAGTTTTTCCCCCGTAAACAGGCGCTAGATGGCGGCATTGTAGAAACATGGTCATAGCCTTCTCTGGGTGAGTGTACTCTATCCCAGGGACTGTGGATATTACGTCGTCGAGGCTGCGCCCATGGTAAATTAACACTTCAACTTTATGTAGGCTTATAAGACTTGGGTTTCCAAGAGAGTAAACTTTTCTTGACTCTTGAAGTGTCTCAAGGAAGGCGTTTGAAATTGGCGGTTGGGGCAAGGCTTTTCTTGGGGCGTCATGGTTTCCCGGTATAATCACTACTTCAATGTAGTCTGGAATTTTTTCGATGAATTTTGCAGCCATTCGGTACTGTCCATAAACATCTTTAATTGCCAATTCCTTGCCCTGGTTTGGGTAAATCCCTATCCCGTCGACGATGTCGCCTGCTATCAAAACATATTTTACGCGCCCTGCTATTTCCCGCATTTCCTCGTTGCCATACTTACCGTTAAGCCATAAAATGAACCGTTTAAATGCTTCCTTCTGGAACATGGTGCTGCCCACGTGTAAGTCTGAAATGAGGGCGGCGTAAACTGGGACTGGCGCCCTGTTCTGAGATTTTTGAGCCACGTCTGGCAAGATTATGTCTTCAGCAATTAGCAGGTTGCCTCTGGTTTTTGTAACACTTACGCATATAACTTGATCTAGCAGAAGCATTCTTGCCTTGCTTAAAACTTCTGTTGGAGCGTTCTGAGGCACAAGCACCGTGACGTTTGCAGTCATATCCTCAATGGTTAGGAAAACCTTTTGTTTATGTTCCCGCTTTTCGGTGACCATGCCGATTATTTTAAGTTTAGTGTTTGGCGGGGCCTTTAAGGCTTCAATTATTGATGTTGCACTTTTAACGTCGATTCTCTGTCTAAGAAGCTTCTCAAGGCGTCTAAACCTATCCTGGAAATATTCTAGGTAATCTTCAAGGGCTCCGCTGGAGCTCAGCTTGCTGCCAAAGTCCTCAATTACGTTTAGGTTTGCCTCCACTTCTTTTGCGTATGGATGGAAAAGGTTCTTTCCTTCTAGGGGTTGTTTTTGGGGCTCCTGTTCAATTGCAAGTGCTTTTTGGGTATCCACTGCCTTTGACTGAGCCAAGTTTTCTTCAAGGGGTTCAGGCTTTTTTGTAAGTTCTTCTAAGAAACCTTTTTCGATGAATAAGGGCTTATCTTTTAGGCTTTCTATTTTTTCCAGCGCCTTATTTACAATTTTTACAGGGTCTTCAACTGCGGCTATGATGCTTAAAAATTCAAAAGCGTCTTTGTTTAGTTGATAACCTGCCGTAAGCGTTAATTCCACTGCTTTTTGTAACTTTTCAGTGGGGCTCATAGTTTGATGTTTCTCCAGTTCTGCTTCTTTGGGATTATTATGTATCCTTCTTCCTCGTCGCCTAGGGCTTCTGTTAGGCCTTGCATATGGAGGTAGGCGGTGATGGCGGCGGTTACAGCGTCAATTTCATGGGGTTTTAAGGCTTGCTTTTTTAGGTTTCCTTCTAGGCCCATGCTTTTGAAGGTTTTCTGAATTTCTTCCCAGTCTTTTAGTGGCATGCCAAGTGCCCTACGCGTTGATGTTGGATGCACTTCTATTGTTTCTACCCCCTTTTCTGTTATTAACCTATTTAGCCTAATTGCGCGGAGAGTTAGCCTTTTCATGGCCGGCAAGACCGGCGGGAAAACGCGGTATCCCCTTTTTATTAGTTCCTTGTCCGCTTTTCTGAATAAACCCTTTTTTGGGAGTTTAAGGGGCGCGTCTATTGCCACAATTGTGGGCTTAACTTGTGTAATTTTTTCTAAAATTTCTTTGTCCATGTAAATAAGAGCCGTTTCCACAATGTTGTCTTTTAAAAAAGCCCAGCCCGTTGGGTTTTTCTGTTTACCCGCCAAGTCTAAACCAATAATTTCCTTGTTTATCAATATCTATACCTGCAGACAAGTTTATACATTGAATACTTGTTTAGATGTGTTAATATATTTGTACTCATGTATGTATTGTGGTGAACCCCTTGAGTGAGGTTCGTAAGGTTCAACGCACCCCCAGCGGCACCTTCTTCGTTTGTATTCCTAAGGATTGGGCTGAACGATATGGATTGAAACGGGGCTCTGCGGTTGCTGTAAGTGAAACCAGTGACGGTAAACTCCTTATAGACCCAAAACACAGTGCGGTTCCTTCTCCTCGAGTTGCAACTTTAAAGCCTGTGCCTTATTTAAGCCGTGAAATTACCGGAAAATATTTGTTGGGTTTTGACATCATCCGTGTAGAGGGGAATGAACGGATAAGTTTTGAAATGCGGGAGGATGTTAAGAAAACTGTTAGCCGCCTTGTGGGTTTGGAGATAGTTGAGGAGGACCACTCAAAAATTGTTTTGCAGTGTTTGCTTGAGCCTTCCAGTTTTCCTCCGGACAAAATTCTTCGGCGGGGCTATAGTATTGCCGCTGCGATGCACCACGATGTTGTTAACGCGTTGGTTAATGGAGATGTTTCGTTAGCTAAAAGCGTTATAGCCCGTGATGAGGAAGTTAACCGGCTTTACTTTCTCCTCATCCGTATTCTCAGAACTATAATTCAGAATCCAAGTTTAAGTGAGAAGTTGGGTGTTCAGCCCATTGAGTGTTTAGATTACCGTTTAGCCGCTAGCCTTGTGGAGAACATCGGCGACGAATGCGTGCGCGCAGCGTGCAAGGCTGTTGCCCTTAAAGGAGCAAAATTGGCCGATGACTTGGGAAAAACCCTTGTCGATTTTCACGCCGCATGCTTCGAAGCTCATGAAAACGCTTTAAACGCCTTCTTAACTGGCGATGTAACCCTAGCCGTAACCGTAGGCGCCATGCGCGGAAAAATTACAAAAATTTTCGACATACTCGAGAAGAACGCTAAGGTGCAAAGCCAAGACCTTATCCCTCACATTTTAGCTGCCGCCGCCTCACTAATGCAAATCTACGAACACAGTGTAGACCTTGCAGACCTTGTAATGCCTAAGAAACTGTCCTCTTAACCCTACAAAGGTGTTTGACATGCATTCACCGGAACCCGGCAAAAAACAGTACCACATTGCATGCGGGAAAGGCGACCTGGCAGAGTATCTGCTTGTTCCAGGAGACCCTGACCGTGTTCCAAAAATAGCAAAGCTCTGGGGTTCAGCAAGGGAAATCTCTTGTCACCGTGAATTCCGAAGCTTTACAGGCGAATACCGCGGTGTCAAGGTTTCAGCTCTCTCTAGTGGCATTGGACCCGCTTGCATGGCTATTGTGGTTAACGAGGCCTCGGCTTTAGGGGTGCACACTTTCATCCGTGTTGGTAGCACCGGGGCCATACAAAAGGGCGTTAGATGCGGAGACCTTGTAATTTCTTCAGCTGCGGTTCGCTTGGACTGCACAAGCAACTGTTACATTATACCCGAATACCCCGCAACAGCTAACTATGAAGTTTTGTTGGCGTTAATTGAAGCCGCTGAAAGTCTAGGAATAAGCAATTACCATGTGGGCGTAACCGCAACAACATCAGACTTTTACGCTGGACAAAACCGCCTATCAACATACGCGCCTATCCCACAAGCCGGAAGCCTTATGGCTGCAATGCAAAATGCAGGGGTGCTTAACTTTGAAATGGAAACAGCGACTTTGTACACTTTGGCAAGCCTAAAGGGTTTAAGAGCAGGCTCTGTGTGCGCCGTTTACGCAAATAGATGCACCGATGAATTTAAGCCAGGAGAAGGCGAAGAAAACGCTATAAAAACCGCCAACGAAGCCGTAAAAATCCTTCATGAATGGGATAACAAAAAAACTGAGAAAAATAAGAAGTGGCTTTACCCGTCGCTAATAAGACCATTGTGAAAAACCCTTTTAGATAACCCAAACAGTTTCTACCATGCAAAAGTGCCGGGGTGGCGGAGTGGTTATCGCGCTGGCCTCGAGATCCGACTGGGCCTATAGAAGAAGGGGCTAAGAAAAGAAGGCAAAAGACAAGTAAGCCAGTGGGCCTTCGGGCTCGCAGGGGTTCGAATCCCCTCCCCGGCGCCACATTTTGGGTTAAAATCCCTTTCCTCCCAATTTAAATTCGCAGACGGTAAACGCTATAGGGCGTGAAATGAAAGGAATATACGACTATGAGAGAAGGCTTCAGCGGTACAGGCGCACTATAGCAGGCTTCGGCGGCAACGGCGAGGTTGCACTGCACCAGAATTAAGGCATTCTACAAGGTAGGTGCTAATTAGGTTCTTCGAGGGGACATTGAGGGAATGGCGGCGGGCTTTTGGTTTTACTATAACTTCTATAATTAAAGGCATGTTGACTGATACCCCTTCGAGTCGCAGAGTGGATTTGCCGCGTTTGCCGAAGCCATTTACGCCTGTCCATATTGTCGCGCCGGCTACGCCTGCTTTAATCAGCAAATCCATAACAAGTGTGCCTAAACGTTTGCCACCAAGTTCGTCGTTCTTTTTGATTCTGATGGTTACACCTCACATCTTCATTTTCAAACATAATCGCCTCCAGTATGGCGTAGCCTAATAATCTACCTACAATCACGGCTATAAAAGATACCTCAACATTAGCTAGAATCTCCAGTGCAGCAAGGCCTATCCCATAACTATCTAAGAGGTTAACGGTTTCAAGTGCAAAAGACGACATGGTTGTGAATGAGCCGCAGAAGCCGACGGCCACAAGAAGCGTGTATTTCTGGTCTAGGTTAAATGTGGTGGTTATGACTGAGAAAAACCCTAAAATGAAGCTGCCAAGAATGTTTACTATTAAAACGTTAATCGGCAAGTTTCCGATAGTGACTGGAGATTCAACTATTCTGTAACGTAAGTATGCGCCGGCTACTGCGCCTATGGCTAGAAGAGCAAATTCAACGCCTTTCAACATTACCTACCTCAGCTAATGTGTTATGAACGGCATTATCAGCATGTTTGAGATGCGGTTTTGGCAATATGCCACGGCTAATGCCATAGCCAAAGTGATGTTTTAACCCAGATGCAACATATTTCTATTAAAATTTATCGCAAAAGGAGCCTAATTTTGTGATGTTACTCTGCGAATCTTCAAGATCATCACAACTGGCAGTCCTTCCCTTGGCATAGCATCGTAAGTGAAAGAAGCACTGCATGGATTATCGTCGGTTAACAAGGTTTTTACTTAATTTTGCTTGAATCCCCTAGAACTTTACTCTGTAGTTTCGCCGGGTTTAACACCGCCGCCGGAGAATAATTTAGATTTTATTGCTACCCTTCAAAGCAACTGAATCTGGTTAGAGATGGAAAATGCTTAATAATGCTTGTTAAAGATGCTTGAAGTGAGGGATTTGCCATACTTGAGTTTCTCGCTTTGCTTTTGTTAGGTTTTATTGTGGGGCTTAGCGGTGCAGTAATTCCTGGTCCTCTTTTGGCATTCGTCGTCTTCGACTCCGCTAGAAAGCGTAAGGCTACAGGCCACTTCGTTATCGCCGGGCACGTGGTGTTGGAGGCTCTTATAATTTTTCTAATTCTTTTCGGTCTTGGCAGCATAATCTTGCAGTATAAACTGTTTATTTATGTGGTTGGCGGTGCGGTTCTGGTGTTGATGGGCGCGCTTATGGTTAAGGGCACGGGCGAAGTAGAAATTAAGGAGTCAAAAGTTAACTCCTCCCTTTTAGGCGGGATTTTCTACACAGCCTTTAACCCCACTCAGCCCCCATGGTGGGCTTCTGCTGGGCTAGCTTTGCTTCTTCAAGGCTATGAACTTGTAGGCAGCTTGGGCATCATAATAGTGACGGCGGGGCACTGGCTTGCAGACCTAATTTACTATTTCCTAATATCCTACGTAATATCCTACGTAATCTGTAAATACGACAAGTTTGTTGTTCCACGGCAAAGACAAATAGCCATAATCCTCGGAATTTTCGTCGCGGCGATTGGCAGCTACTTTAGATTGGCAGCTACTTTATAATAAACGGAATCATAAAATAGGAGTTGTTATTTTAGGAGCAAATCGCCCTTCTTTTTGACGTAGCCGACGAGGCCTCCTGCCTCTAAAATCTGCAAAAGCTGCTGTGGGAAAGGCTTAAAATTCACTTCCAAATTGCGGGTTACATTTCTCGCAGTGCTTTTCGCGATATCTATTTCCAACAAGTCGCCTTCAAAGGTTGAGTCTACAAACTTTGCGTCTACGGCGAGGGCGGGTAAGCCCACGTTTATAGCGTTTCTGAAAAATATTCTTGCAAAAGACTTGGCAACTACTGCAGATATGCCTGCTGCAACCATAACCCTTGGGGCTTGCTCTCTGCTTGAACCGCAGCCAAAGTTTTTGCCGGCAACAACTATGTCGCCTGGTTTAATCCTAGAAGCAAGCGTGGGGTCTATATCCTCGAATATGTGCTTCGCCATATCCTCAATGGTGACCGATCTAAACTTGTATCTGCCAGCTATAACCAGATCTGTGTTAACATCGTCTCCAAGTTTAATCACTTTACCCTTAAGCACGCTTATCACCTCAAATATTTTCTAGGATCCGCTATTTTTCCCTCTAAGGCTGTTGCTGCAGCCGTTGCAGGGCTGGCTAAAAATATTTTGGCGCTTGGATCACCCATCCTTCCTGTGAAGTTCCTGTTCGCCGTTGACACTGCCACTTCCTCTGGGGCAAGCAACCCCATATGGGCGCCTACGCACGGTCCACATGTTGGAGGCCCTATAGTGCAGCCCGCTTTCACTAAAACCTCAATTATGCCTTTTTCTAAAGCTTCCTTATAGACTTGTCTAGATGCAGGAATAACCACGCATCTCACGCCTTCTTTCACCTTTCTGTCTTTCAATATTTTTGCGGCTATTTCCAAGTCCTCCAGTCTGCCGTTAGTGCAGCTTCCTATGAAAACCTCGTTTACGTCGGTGTCCTCAACTTCAGAAACTGGGACGACATTTGAAGGAAGCGGCGGTTTCGCAATAAAGGGCTCTAGGCGGCTGCAGTCTAACTCTATTTCCCTAAAATAGGCTGCGTCCCTATCAGGAGTGAAAGGATCAACTGGAAATATGGCGGCTTTAGCACCCATTTCGGCGGAAAGATTGGAAATGGTTGCCCTAGAAGACTTGGAAAGCTTTGGCGAAAGTTCATCATGATATTCAATGGCCATGTAACTTGCGCCATCCGTGCCCAACTCTTTTAGCAAAGCAAGGGCTATATCCTTTGAAAAAACGCCCAAACCCAAACTGCCCTTAAAGGTTACTTTTATGCTTTCTGGAACCTTAAACCACAACCTGCCCGTTGTAATGGCGAAAGCAGCGTCGGTGCTGCCTACACCAACCGCAAATGCGCCCGTAGCCCCATGGATAGTGGTGTGAGAATCCGCTCCCACAACAACATAGCCGGGTTGTGCAAAATTATAATCCATAACCACCTGGTGGCACACGCCTTCCCCTACGTCGAAGAGTTTAATGCCATGGCGGGCGGCAAACTCCCTCATTTTCTTATGCAGAATAGAAGACTGCACAGAAGGGCTTGGCGCCGCATGATCAATGAAAAACGCGCTTTTGTTTGCCATTTTCAGGGTGGTTACGCCGAACTCGTGGATTGCATCTATCATTAAAGGAGCGGTTCCATCGTGGGCGAAAACAAAGTCAACGTTGGCTACGACGAATTCTCCGGGCTCTACACGCTTGGCTTCTGAAGCTTTGGCAAGGATTTTTTCAGCAGTTGTTGCCATACCCTAAGACCCTTTAAACTATTGTTTGCCAGTTTAAGGCTGATTTGGTAAATAACAACATAGCCCTTATATAAGTATACATGCTTGCCAGTTTTCCTTTTTTCCTTCCTAGGCATGTAACTTTTAAATGGCCTTTTGTTTGCAAACGCTGCAGATGTACCATTTGAAACATAAACGGTTATTTTTTGTCACAATTACGCCATAAAAGTTAAAAGAAAGATGTTTGATTAAACCCCCTTCATTCAGGTGAAAACTGCATGAAAACTGCAAAATGCCCCGACTGCGATTCAGAACTAAACCTTTCAGGAGAAGTTGTGCAAGGGGAAATTTTAAGCTGCCCAGGATGCGGTCTCGAACTTGAAATAGTTGAGGTAAACGGAGACTCCGTTGAACTGCGAGAACTAGTGATCGAAGGCGAGGACTGGGGAGAATAACCATCTCTTACCTATGTTCTGCGAATCCCTAAAACGCTCAAATCTTTTTTGCTGGTGCCAGAAGGCTGAGAAATGAGCATTGGGCTTTTATGTGATTACCTTGAAATTGACGAGATGGGAATAAAGGCAACCGCAGAAAAACTTGGCATGGATTTAACCTACATCCCCTTCCGCAAAATTTCCATAAAAATAGACAACGACGGATACACAGTAAGAAGCAAAGGAAAAGACTATTCCGAAACTCTGAAAAACACCCAAGTTTTTATAAACCGTGCGCAGAGCAAAAACCGCCGACTCATGGCAACAAGCTTCCTAGAGGCTATTGGTAAACCTGTAATAAACCCTCTATCCATCGAGTTCTTATGCTTCAGTAAACTGCGAACGCTTACAGAATTGCATAAAAACGGCATTAAACTCCCTAAAACCATGTTTATTCCCTGTGACCCCCGTGAAAAAACAAAAGATGGCTATGAAGTTCGCAACGAGGAAGAAATTGCGGAATTAATAAAACAGGAGCTCGGCGAAAACGACGTTGTGGTCAAACCTGACGCTGGAACACATGGCAGAGGCGTTGAACTGGCTGAAAACCCCAAAGAACTTTTAAAGATTCTCAGCGAAATCCAGCCTTCAATAATTAATCCTGTAGGAGTTTTGGTCCAGGAATTTGTTAAAAAATGGTTCTACGACTTGCGAATAATAGTTGCAAAAGAAAAGGGCAAAAAGCCTTACTGTTACCCCAAAGCTATGGCCAGAGCTGGTTTAAGTGACTTCAGAACAAACACTGCCCTAGGCAATTTTGTGTTTGACGTAGACTTGCCGCAGTACATTAGAGACGTGGCTGTAAAATGCGGTGAAGCCGTCGGGAAAAATTGTGAAGCTTGGCTTCTGGCACTCGATGCAATGATTTCTATTGGCGAAGATAAAGTGGCTGATGACGATTACGTGCGAGCAGAACTTGAGAAACTTGCCAAACCCTTCGAGGCTTTCAAGAAAGTAAAGGCTGACCCTGCGAAAAAACGCAATTTCCAAAGCTGGAACAAGCGGTTAGAAGAAGCCTTTAAAAACTATCAAAGCTCGGAGGCTTACCACAACGTGAGAGAGATAATTAACGAAAGTGCAGCGAAAAACAAGAGTAATGTTTTGTTTCATGAAGCCAACTCCTGTCCAGAATTCTGGGAGCAAACCAGACTTGTAACAGGAGCCAATTTGGCCGAGTATTTGCTGGCTTGCGCGAAAAGCCTGATTGATTAGGAGGGTTATTGGAAATATGAAAGTTAGAGTTGGAATTGTCGGTGGTTCCGGATATGTGGGCGGGGAACTTCTGCGACTGTTGCTTTTTCATCCAAACGTAGAGGTTACCGTAGCCACCTCAGACAAGTACGCCAACGAATATGTTTTCACAGTTCACCCAAATCTGCGCGGGTTAACCCAACTCAAATTTGTCCCACTGGACTTATCCCTTATAAAAAACAGCTGCGACATAGTTTTCACGGCGACCCCTCATGGCAGTGCCTTAAACCTCGTTCCAAAACTTCTTGAAGCAGGCCTAAAAGTCGTTGACATGAGCGCAGACTTCCGCTTGAAAAACCCAGAGGATTATGTTAAATGGTATGGATGGACCCACATTCAGCCTGAATTACTAAAAGAAGCCGTTTACGGCCTGCCCGAATTGCACCGCCAAGAAATAAAAAACGCCAGGTTAGTTGCTTGCCCTGGATGCATGGCAACCGCCACCATTCTCGGGTTAGCCCCCGTAATCAAAGCAGGCGGCATAGAAAAGAACCGAATCGTAGTCGACGTGAAAATAGGTTCTTCAGGCGCTGGCGCTAAACCCTCACCAGCGTCGCATCATCCCGAGAGATTCGGAGGAGTCCGCGCCTATAACGTTGTTGACCATAGGCACATAGCTGAGGTTGAACAGGAACTTGGCCTCCTGTCAAGCGAGCCGTTAAAGGTCTCGTTTACCCCCCACGCAGTTAACATGGTCCGCGGCATTCTTTCAACAATTCACGTGTTCTACTCGAAAAACTTGGCTTTAAACGAGGTTTGGCGCATGTTCCGCTCCCAATATGAAAAAGAACCCTTTATACGCCTTGTAAAGTACAAGAAGGGGTTGTATCAGCTGCCAGACCCCAAAGTTGTTTTGGGAACGAATTTCTGCGATATCGGCTTCGAGATAGACCCACGAGCTAACCGCCTCGTCGTATTATCCGCCATCGACAACATGATGAAAGGCGC
>WUQU01000224.1 GCA_009889605.1 Candidatus Bathyarchaeota archaeon
CCATACCATGCGTGCTTAAAAAAGGCGGCGTTGACATCTACGAGGCTCACACTGCAAGCGGGTATGGGATTATAAAAGCGCAACGAAAACAAAGGTTAACTAGACCTTTCATACAGACAGCCCACGGGGTTCTAGCTGACGAGCACATTGAATCCTTCAAGACAGCTCATCTGACCCCTCGAACAAAAACTCTCCAGGTTTTTTCATGCTTCACCTATCAAAATATGAGAAGGAGGCCGCTGAAAGTGCAACTTTAATCGTGACTATAAGCAAGTACTCCCTCAAAAAGATAGTTCAACTGTATCAGATTAGCAAAGAAAAAATCCGCATAGTGCCCATGGAGTGGATGTCCAACGTTTCAGGCCAGATGATATTCCTTACGAGGAAATGAGAAAAATAAAAAATAAAATGGGATTAATGGACGATGAAAAATGTATACTATTTGTAGGCAATCTGATCGCGAGAAAGGGGCTGCACTTGCTTATAGACGCTGCTAACCATGTTATAAGAGAAAAAAATTCAAAATTGTCATAGCAGGAAGAGGCCCATTAAAAATGCCTTAATTCGATATGCAAAAATAAACAACGTCCTAAAATACTTCGTATTTCTAGGCCGTGTAGATGATGAAGTACTCCCAAAAGTTTACAACTGCAGCGACGTAGTTGTTTTGCCCTCGCTTCAGGAAGGCCAAGGCATAACATTACTTGAGGCACAATCCACGGCAAAACCTGTGATTGCATGCAAAGTCGGAGGAATCCCAGAGGTTGTCTTAAATGGAAAAACGGGGCTTCTCGTAGAACCAGATGGACTCGAATTATCTAAGGCTATTCTAAAATTGCTAGTGAATGAAAGTCTAATAGAGAAAATGGGTAAAAATGGCAGAAAATTTATGTGCGAAAATTTCACATGGGAAAAATGCGCCGAAAAATGCTGAATGTATACAAAGAGGCCTTGGATATACATGAGTTCAAATCATGATTGACCCAAGGAGAGGATTACGTGTCTAATTGGCTAGATATCTAAAACTCCTCGTTTGCGCGCATGGACTTTTTAACGTTGAATAGGGTCTCTAGATCTCATGATGGCCTACTCGCTGTAACCATTTACATGTCCAATAGAATAAGGAAGAGATGGTTGCGCTAATAACTGAGCGGCCAAAATTAATGACCAAATTTGTTTTGCATCAACTTTTATATGGAAAAGAGCGGGCATGAGGAATGTTTCGTATAAAAAGTACCCTAGAGTAAGGGTTAGGCAGCCTATAAGCAGTGTGGTGCTGACTATGTAATTCAGCCGGACGCGATTTGGATAATCGAAAAGTTAGGCAGCCTATAAGCAGTGTGGTGCTGACCCATAAATATTTTGGAGATTTTTGAAAATGAGAAATGAAATTAAG
>WUQU01000225.1 GCA_009889605.1 Candidatus Bathyarchaeota archaeon
ATTATTTGCATTAAACTCAGTGATTAGCCTGTTGCTGATAGCATTCGCTCCTTTTGTCATTCGTTTGGTTTTTGGCTCTAACTATTTGGATGCGGTTGTTCCATTCAGAATATTGTCGTTTGGTTACCTGATAGCTGGCACATTTAGAATATCTTCAGGGAACTTAATCGCAAGTCTTGGAAAAGTGAAAGTTAATTTCTATAATGCGATTATCAGCGGTATTGCAAACGTTATTTTAGACATATTGCTGATAAAATATTACGGAGCAATGGGAGCAGCAATAGCAACAGTTCTTATTTTTGTGATATCATCTTTTGTTTCTGGATGGTATTTAAACAAATATCTAAAAGTTTAGGCGAAGTTACATGATTTGTATCTTTTTCAATCTTTTTTCATCACGATCTTATTGTAAAGTGATTTCATCTTTCACTTTAAAGGGGTGACGAAATTTGAAGTTAGTTTCATTAGTTGGCGCACGATCACAATTCATCAAAGAAGCAGTGGTGCATAGGGAATTGAAGAAGTATACCGACATAACCGAAGTGCTTGTACATTCCGGGCAGCACTACGATTTTAATATGTCGGATGTATTTTTTGAAACGCTTGAGATAAAGAAGCCTGATTATTACCTGAACGTTGGCTCGGGATTACATGGGGAAATGACTGGGAAGATAATGATTGAGTTTGAGAAGGTAGTGTTAAAAGAAAAACCAGACATGATATTGGTGTATGGTGATACAAACACGACACTCGCAGGAGCGATAGTTGGAGCGAAGTTGAAGATACCGGTAGCGCATGTTGAGGCGGGGATAAGACAAGAGCCGAAAGATATGCCAGAAGAAATAAACAGGTATTAACAGACCACATCTCAAGTTTGTTGTTCTGCCCAAGCGAGCTGGCAGTGAAGAATTTGGAAAGAGAAGGAATAACGAAAGGTGTATACTTTGTAGGGGATGTGATGTACGATTTATACCTTGAGATGGAGCCGAGGTTTAAATATGAAGTATATGAAGAGCTAAAGTTGAAAGAAGGGGAATATATAGTCGTAACGATGCACAGGGATTTCAATG
>WUQU01000226.1 GCA_009889605.1 Candidatus Bathyarchaeota archaeon
ATTTCCTTTATAGATTATTTTAAAATTG
This sequence comes from Candidatus Bathyarchaeota archaeon, assembly GCA_009889605.1. Taxonomy (GTDB): domain Archaea; phylum Thermoproteota; class Bathyarchaeia; order Bathyarchaeales; family Bathycorpusculaceae; genus WUQU01. The sequence goes on from WUQU01000226.1 coordinate 29, forward strand.
ATTATGAGGATACACAATGGATATAAGGCTTATACAACTTGTAGACCGTGCTCATAATGGAGTTTATGATCTTCCAGAACTACAGCGTGAATTTAAGTGGAAACCAGAACAAGTGCGCTATTTCTGTGATTCGCTCTACAAAGGCTATCCTGTGGGGATGCTTCTATTTTGGTCTAATCCTTTATATATTCAACCGCGCAGAGGTGCTCCCTCTTGGCGAATACCTTCCTGGATTTTAGACGGACAGCAGCGAATTGTGACTTTATGTTTAATATTTGATAAAAAACCTATTTGGTATAGCCCTGAAGAGTGGGCTGAACTTAAAGAAAAAAATCCTGTATTTGCAAATATAGACATTGAAACTGGAAAAGTTGAATTTAGTGGCAAGAGAAAAGAAATTAGCTTTGCTATCCAAGAAATATTGTCCTCTAAAGATATCATACAGCTTGTAGAGTTGGCTAATCGAGAATCAAAAGGAGATGTAGATAAATTCTCTAAAATTTTAGGGCCACTCCAGCAAATATGGAACTGGCGTAACACTCTCATACCGATAGTAGAATTGTCTGATCTCTCCCCTGCTGATGCTGCTGAAATCTTTTCACGTATGAATAGCTCGGGAACAAAGGTTAAGGAGACTGATATCCGATTTGCTCTTATAGCAGCATATAATCCTGGCTGGCGGCGTGAAAAAGCAGACCCATATTTTGTGGAGCTAGAAAACAAGGGCTGGGGTATTGAACCAGGCCGTATATTACAAGCACTCACTATTTATCAAAAAGGCATAGCACGAGTGGAGGAGTTGCCTATATCATTCTGGAAGGAAGAGATTACTACGATATGGGATAATTTTACGGAGAGTGTTGACGAAGTCCTTACATATTTATGGGATAGGGGCATTCCCTTTTTGGACTTGATACCTTCAGAATATACTCTGATCCCTCTTTTCGCTTTACACGCACGGTTTAAAGATACCCCCGATTATTCCTTCGATCTTACTTTTCGTTGGTTTATTTGGGCGAATCAAGAAGGACGCTACAGTGGTGCGCCTTTAGAAACTCTTACTAAAGATGGCAAGGTTATTTATCAAGCTAATAGTTTAAATGATGCTCTTTTAAAATTGTCTCCTGATAAGCTGCCCAGCAGAAGCGATTTTGAGCGACTCTTTCGTGAACCTTTTCGAAAAGGGTCTTTTCAAGCATTACTTCTTCACATCATGCTATGGCAGAAGGATGTACGAGATTGGCTGAATCCAGTGGGTATTAGAGCAATAAGCCTTCAAAATGGGACACTTAAACCTAACTGGCATCATATTCTTCCCCTAAGTTATGCAGAAAGATATGGTTACAAGAGCGCTAATTCAACAGCAAATATCACAATCCTCTGTGAAAGTACGAATATTCGTAGACTAAAAGGGAAACCACCATGGATTTATGTTCCCAGAAATAGGATTAGTCAAGAAGTCTTGGAAGAGCATTTTATTCCGCCTCAATTTGCTTCAAAATTTATAACAGCAGCACAATTAACACCAGAGGAATTTTTGAATTTCATCCATGAACGCTCGAAGCTTCTCGCAGATGAAGCAATTTACTTTTTTAAGCCCTTATGTGACCTTTACTCCTCGCTTAAGACTTAACCCTCTAACCTTACTTCTTCCTCATTAAGGGTAGGCAGCTTATTTCTTCCCCTTCATCCTCGATGGAGCCAAAGCAATTAAGTAGCGCCCTTCTAGTTGCCTAATTAAGTATTCTTATAACAGAATTAGCGGAAGCGAGATTTAAGGCAAAACACTCTCAGTTGTTAGATATTTAGCAAATTCATAAATAAGGTAATAGGGCCAAAATGCTAGATAGAGCTACTATAGAAGAATTTTTAGAAGCGGAATTTTGGGATTACGGACTGAAGATCCCTTTGGATAGGAAGAAGTTGGTGGAAGCCTTTTGCCAATATGTGGAAAACGGCTACTATGAGTGGCTAAAGGACAATTTTTAAATCTTTCTTCAATCACAGCAAGCCAGATTGGAATTGGATAAGAAAATTGGAAAAAAGGAGATTGAAGATTAAGAGGTGAGAAATCATGAAAGGGCAAGGGAAAGTCCAATTTGTAGTTGATGACAGAAGGAGGAAAAGGGCAGTGGTGCTGGATATCAAATCCTATAACCAGTTTCTTGGAGACTTAATAGACCTCCTCTTGGCAGAAAGGAGAGAAGAGGCTACCAGAACCCTTAAGAAAGTAGAAGAAAGGTTAAAAGCTCATGGCCTTCTGTAAAGTTGAATTAACCTTTTCCGTCCAGAAGGAACTGGTAAAGTTGGATAAGGTTATTATCCCCGTCTTATGGCAGAGGAATAAAAGGGTTGGCTGAAGAAACCAGATAAGGCAATGTAAAAACTTAGAGAGACTGAAAAACGCTTATCAGTTGCGTTTTTGGGGTTATTAGAGTTTTATATATTATAGATAGGGAGCAAAAAGTGGTTAAAGTAGTAGCTATTAGACATAAAAGGAAGTATACCGCTAAAAGGCGGGGTTATGAGGAACACCGAGATTGCTAAGGTATTTTATGATATTGCTGAGCTTTTGGAATTAAAGGGGGAGAACCCCTTTAAAATAAGAGCCTATCAAAAAGCCGCCAGAGCCATTGAACACTTCCCCAAGGAAATAGAAATTATGATCCGCGAAGGGGAAGACCTCCAAA
>WUQU01000227.1 GCA_009889605.1 Candidatus Bathyarchaeota archaeon
GTGCTTGTTGAAGGGGATATTATATATTTGCCAGCCTTGGGCATTGATAAAAGAATTCAAGTTAGCGGCGTGTACAATTTAGCATTTCCATTTGAACCAGGTCTTACTCTGCGAGCGCTTTTAGTTAAATTGGGACCTCTTTATAAAGAACAAGCCATGATAGAGAACTCTGTCCTTTTTATTGACGACAAGCCAATATACGTAGACCTTGAGAGTGTTTTGCTCGGAAAGGTGGACTATCCGCTCAAGCCAGGAGCTAAACTGCATATTCCTAAGCGAGAGGAAAGATATGTCTATGTTGTTGGGCATGTGCCAAACCCCGGTGAAAAGACCTTCTTTTATACAGAGGAAATGAACCTTTATTTAGCGCTCGTTAAAGCAGGATGGCTGAATAAAGACGATGAAAAATGGGTTGAGAAAATAATTGTCACTTCGCCAAACGGAAGAGTTGAAGAGTACTCAAAAGAAGCTTTAGGAAAGTTTCAGAGTGTGAAATTGGAAGTGAGCAGCGTAGTAGAAGTTAGGAGGCATCAAGAGTTTAGGGTGTATCTGACAGGCGATTATGGATCTGGTATAATTCAATTTGATCCTGAAGAGCCAAAGACGTTAGCAGGGCTGATTACAAAGATAGGCGGATTGAAGACGGATGCGTTGAAATGGATAGAGAGCGTAAAAGTGAATGGGCAGGATGTTCAGCTGAGCCAAGCTGGGCAAGTAAAGTTAAATCACAATGACATTGTTGAGATAAAGAAATATCCGGAATTCAAGGTGTATTTGATGGGAGATTACGCAGTGCAAAATCAAATAGTATTTGAGCCGGACGAGCCGAAAAATCTTGAACAATTGTTTGTAAAGATAGGCGGGTTAAAAACAGAAGACATTAAGTGGATAAGGAGCATTGCGATAAATGGGAAGGAAGTTGACAAGAATAAACTAAGTGCATACACGCTCAAAGACAAAGACGTAGTAGAGGTTAGGAAGCATCAAGAGTTTAGGGTGTATCTGACAGGCGACTATGAATCTGGTGTAATTCAATTTGA
>WUQU01000228.1 GCA_009889605.1 Candidatus Bathyarchaeota archaeon
AGCCCTCATAAGCTGTGGGGTGGCTATGAGCATTGCTGGAAGCAGCCGTCCATGCAGCGGTTCAGAACACTTGTTCAGCCACGCCCTTGACATTATAACGCCTAATAACGCCCTGCATGGTGAACAGTGTGGTGTTGGAACGATAATTATGGCTTATTTACATGGTGCAAACTGGAAACGCATAAAAAATACATTAAAAATCTTGGGGGCACCTACAAGCGCCTATGAGTTGGAGTTAGCAAAAGAGGATGTTGTGAAAGCTTTGTTTATGGCGGCTTCTGTAAGGCCGGAACGTTACACAATTCTCAGTAAGTGGAACTTGAGCCTTGAAGAATGTGAAAGGATTGCAAGAGCAACGGAAGTTATTTAGAAAGCAGGTTTACTTTTTAGCCTCTTCTTTTGTTGCTGTTTCTGCCGCTGGTTTAGGTTCTTCTGCTTTTTTGAACGTTTCTATGAACTTCACTGTGGTGATTTCTGGGAAGAATCTTTGAATGTCTAATGCTATGCCTCTTTTAGCCACTTGAACACCTTCAAGGTAGAAGGCTTCCTCAGGCATTTCTACGCTGACAATTTTATCTTCCACAATGAACTTGAATTTTCCCACGTCCACAGAGGGTATTCTGCGGTGGATTAAGGCATTTATTTTCTCTTCCTTGGTTTCAAGTTTCTTTTGAACAGTAATTTCATAAACCAACGTTTTCCCAGCTAAGGGAGGATTAAAGTCTAGCAGAACACGGCCTGCTCCGATTGCCCTGATCACAGCTATTTTTCCGTCATATTCAAGGCGCATTCCAAGAGTGGGGGTTATTCCCTTCGCGGTCAGTTGGCGCAGTGGAACTCGTTTAACCTTTTCAGGATCTCTCATTCCGAAGGCTTTTTCAGGAGGGATTTCAACAGTTGCTGGTTTTCCAACATCCATAGTTGCCAAGCTTTCGTCTAACGCTTTAAGGACCCAGCCTTCGCCTACAACGACTAGTTTGGGCTCGTAGATTTCACCTTCTTTGTATAGGCGTTCCTTTTTTGCTGTTTCCTCTACTGTTGTGTCGAAAACTTCACCTGTTTCCTTTACTTTGGCAACGTAGTCTAGGAGTATGAAATCACCTTTTTGAAGAGCCATTTAAATCCTCTTCGAAGCGCGTTGCCAAAGTAAGTTTAAAGCATTAATAAAAGCTTTACCCATCAAAAAGTTTTCTACCACATTAAAACAGCATGGGTCATATGTTTTTCGTATCCAAAGTGGGTAACAGTTTAAATTAAATATTAACTAAACACTAAACTTTACAATAAATAGGAAGCTTTGTATGAAAGAAGGCTTGGCCAAAACCAAAAGCGCATACATCGCCATTCTCCTTCTCGGAATCGTAAGCCTAATGGGAGATGTGGTGTATGAAGGTTCAAGGGGAATAGTGCCTTCTTACCTTGCCTTTTTAGGAGCCTCAGCTTTCATAATAGTTTTTGTTGGCAGGCTCGGCGAATTTCTAGGCTATGCTTTTAGGCTTATAACCGGAGTCTTATCAGACACAACCAAAGCCTACTGGGTTTTCATATTTTTAGGCTATGGCTTAATTGTGGCAATTCCACTTTTGGGGTTTACAGGCATATGGGCCATAGCTATAGTCTTAATTTTGCTTGAAAGGCTTGGGAAAGCCTTCAGGTCGCCTTCCAGAGACGCTGTGCTTTCCATGGTAAGTAAAGAGGTAGGCGCTGGAAAAGCTTTTGGAATTCACGAACTTTTAGATCAGATTGGAGCGATTTTGGGGCCTATTCTAGTGGCAGGCTTTATGTTTTACAGCGGCAACAATTATAGTCAAACTTTTAGCCTTCTCTTCATACCATTCCTAGCTCTTTTAGCCACTTTGGTATACGCTTATAGAAAGATTGGAAATGTGAAGCCTGTTGAAACTGAAAGGATGCAGGATAAAAGCAGAAAACTTGAAAAACCTTTCTACATGTACATGTTTGCTGTTACTTTGAACACTTTAGGGCTAATCCCTTACGAGTTGATTCTGTATAACGCCTCTATAATTCTCAGCCCAGCAGAACAGTGGATTGTCCCGTTAATCTACACAGTTATTCAAGGAGTGGATGCGCCTTCAGCGCTGCTTTCGGGATATTCCTACGACAAGTTTAAACTCAAAGTTTTAATGTTGCCCTTCGCCCTTTCCGTTATCCCACCAATAATTGCTTTAGCCAACGCA
>WUQU01000229.1 GCA_009889605.1 Candidatus Bathyarchaeota archaeon
AACTCGACCGTGTTCGTCAACAGTCGCTCCGCAGTTCTGTATGGTTAAAAGGAACTTATTATCCTCGCTTGTCAGCGGATAATCGGATGTCTTATCAAAATAGGAAGGTTCGAGTGCTATTGAGGACAAATCTTCAAGATTAATTACCAAAGCATCGTCGTGAAGAACTGTGATATTGTACTTTCCATTGTGCTTTGAATGTGTGAGAGTAGATTTTCCTGAGCCAGACAATCCGAAAAACGCAGCAACGTACCTTCGACTGTCAAATTCATACTTCTTCAAGCCACCATGACAAGCTACATACGATTGTCTATTTCCAACCGACCAACCGAGTGTGAGCGTTCCTTTCTTGAACTCCCCAAAATATCTCAAACCAAGCAGCGCAGCACAATTATTCTTCGGGTCAAATAACGCAAGCCCTCCGGGAAAGTCCGGATGAGTCCAATCCGGATCTGTGAATATGTATATGTCAGGCTCGTTTAAAACCTTAGATCTTTCGTTCATCAAAGAATACTCAGGTGTTAAATCCTGAAAATTCAGAAGCCAATTGTATACAGTATTCTCAAAGCCCTCTGGTATAAGTATATGGTTCTTAACCATGAAATCTTCGTGAAGTCCGGTATAGCTTATTGCATGGTGCATCTTTCTAAATCTTGTTCCATATACTGCTTCTCTCACAACTTCCGCAAGTACATCTTCATTAACATTCGGCATACCGATTATCTTCCTTGCGCCTGAAAACCTTCCGACAACAGCGCCATCGTTGAAAAGTAAGATCTTCGTGCCTTCATCAAGATTCAAGAGTTCGGGTTTGTACACCGGTAAATCTGTCACTATCGTGCCGGGAGACTTCATAGCTTTTTTGTATGCTTCTCTCCTTGAGGTCAAAAGTTCAACGTTATTACCATAAAACGCACTCTCGATAGTCGTGCGGATCTTAGAAAAATTGGACTTGTTAACCTCACCCCACTGCCACCTTCCCTTAGTTGCCATAAGAAGCCTCCTCTCTAAGTGCGAATAAACAAAAGAAATATTCTTCGTGCATAGTGTATATATATTCTAAACCGTTTGTGAAATAAGCTTAAACTTAGCATAATTCCACATACTCGCGCATAACAAAGCATGTAAAAGTTTACACAAATAATTACCTCTAAATGCACTTAACCTACCATTTTCGAATGTTTATCACAAATTGACTAAAAAAATTAGTTTATCTTTTGAACTATTTAATAAATTAACAGTCTAATATAATGAAGAATGAAAAGTGCGTTAATCAATTGGAAGGGAGGATACATAGTGGTTAACAAAAGCTTGAATAGTAGTTTTGACATCTCGGCTGCTGAAAAATCAACAATTCACGAACCCGAAAAGCTATGGAATGCGCTATGCGTTGAAGAAGTGCTTTCGGACATACTAAACATAATCACGAACATGGTGAGTTTGCTTCCTGAATTTCAGGAAATTGAAGATATGAGCACCACTGAACTTTACGTTTTCCTATTCACCGCTATTTCGGATAACCAAAAAGATGTGTCAAACACAAACCTCTCTAAAAAGCTCCACATTTCAAAATCAGCAGTCAGTGTTGCTACGAAACTTCTAATAAAGAAAGGAATCATACAAGCAGTTCAGGATATCGAAGACAGGAGACATTCCTACCTAACCCTTACCCCAAGAGGAAAGGCTATATTTAACGAATTTAAGCGTTCTTTTGGAAATTTGTTGAATGAGGTAGTCTCGTCTATGAATGAAGGAGAATTAAAAAAACTAACAGAATCATTCAAAATGCTTGCGGAATTTTCAAAGAAAATGGAAATCAGAAATCACTAAGTGCAGAGGTGGTTTGCATGGTCCTTATCACTGGTGGTACGGGACATCTTGGAAATGTCCTCGTTAGAAAATTGATAGAGTCTGGCGAAAGAGTCAGGATTTTAGTCCATCCAACGGAC
>WUQU01000230.1 GCA_009889605.1 Candidatus Bathyarchaeota archaeon
CGCAACGCGTAATGTTATTTCAGGGAACGATCTAAAAAACAATTATAATGGTATATGGCTAGATTATTCTTCAAATAACACAATTATTTCAAACAGTATAATGGACAGTGAAGACAACGGTATTGGTTTAAAATGTTCCTATAGCAACACCATAGCTAAAAAATATTATGGATAATAAGAGTTATGGCATCTACATCGGTTATTCAACAAACAAAACCGCCATTTTTGAAAACCATCTGATAAACAACACCGTTGGCATTTTTATCTATTCATCATACGACAACACTGTCTATACAAATTATATCGAATACAGCAATTCAACTGGTGTCAGCCTATCATATTCTTCAAAAAACATTGTTTACAAAAATAATTTAGCAAACAACATTGTCGGGATAGGCCTTGATAATTCTTCAGATAACTTGATTTACAATAATAATTTTTTGAGTAATTCGCAGCAAGTCCAAACGGCGAAATCGGCAAATGTTTGGAGTAGTACAGCAGATAGAGGCAACCAGTGGAGTGACTACCAGGGAATTGATGGGGATCAGGACGGCATAGGTGACACACCTTATGTAATTGATGAGAATAACAAAGATGGATACCCATTAATGAAACCAATTCCTATAGGTGTATGACTTTTCCTGAAGTTTGAACGAATTCTGAAAAAGGTTTTTATTCATAGAGATTTGAAGATGCTGCGTGGAGAAATCATTATGAAAAGCTCGAGTCAAAGAAAAGTTGTTGTACTGGGTATAATCTGCGTGGTGCTTCTAGTCGGCTTAGTGGAACGCTTGCATTTTATATTCCGATGGTAAACAGTTTAAATCTTCAGATAGCGGAAAAGGATAGCACGATTTCTTCGTTGAATTCGCAGAGTTCAACTTTTCAAAGCAATATTAAATCTAAAGACTACCAGATAAATTCGCTGAACTCGACGACCCTAACTTTATACAGTTATCTATATTTAACAGTTATCTACTTAAACACAGTTATCTATATTTAACAGTTATCTATTTAAACGCCTCTACAGTACTTGTGTATACCAGTATATCTCAAGAAGCGAATTCAAGTTCAACCCTATGGAACTATGCACTACAATTTGCAGGGTACATTGTTGTTTATGTTCAGTCATCAAGCAATACAACATACGTCGAACTATCATATTCCTATCGTGAAGTGAATTACCGTAACATTGTAACCGTGGGAACTAATGGAACTGCAGCCTTTCCAGTTTTACCTGCCTTGGTAAAAATCAACGTCGGCAATACCGATACTGTTTAGCCTGTTACAACATCGATAATGGCTATCTACTATTACTAAATCTATTTTTTCCTTTTTTCAACGTTTAGGTTAGGAATCTTTCTATTACACGGTATAGAATACTTGTTCCAAATACTAGGTTTTGTATGGATATGCGTTCGTCTATGCCGTGAATCATTTTTAACATTTCTCCATACGGGATGTCTGAAAGTGTTGGTTGAAAGCCATAACATGTAGCGCCTATTTTTCTGAAATACCGGGAATCGGTACCGCCAGTCAGCAGTATTGGGGCAACTGAAGCTTTTGGCTCAAATTCTCTCAAAACATCAATAATCAGTTTATACAACGGCGTGTCTATTGGTGATTCAGAGGGTTCATTGGCCTGTATTATGTCAAATTCAAGCTTCTCCAAGTCAGCGTCCTTCAACATATTTTTTATTTCGTTTAGGGCTTCAACTGTACTTCGCCCCGGAAGGATTCTGCAGTCAAATACTGCCTCACATTCTGATGGTATTATGTTCTCTTTTACGCCGCCATGTATCATTGTTGGGGTTATCGTCATTCTAAGCATTGCACGGAGTTCTTCAGCCATGGCTTTATCCTTCTTGGCAAGCATGTCCAAGATTTGGTCGCCTTTTTCTGGATTTTGAAGCAAAAGCGTTAAGGCCTGCTTAATTAACGTATTTTCCTCAGCCATAACACTTAAGAACTGCTTAACCGTTGGCACCAGCTTGATTTCTGCGCGGTGATTTCCAAGTTTTTCAACAACTTTGTTGATGCGGAGTATGGCGTTGTCAGCTACGCCTGGCACTGAACCATGTCCCGGTGTGCCCTTAGCTTTAACTTTAAACCATAAAATGCCTTTTTCAGCTGTCTGTATTGTGAAAACGTTTTTGCTATCTATCGGGATTGCTTGGCCGCCTCCTTCGTTTATAACGTAGTCTGCCTTAATTTTTTCTGGATGATTGCGGACAAGCCAGCCTGCCCCTGCTTCTCCGCCTTTTTCTTCGTCGGCGGTTGCAGCTAATATTAAATCGCCCTTCAAATTGACTTTGTTCCGCTTAAGAAGTTTCATAACCATAACTTCCATGGCTGTCATGGATTTCATATCCATAGCCCCCCTTCCCCATACGAAACCATCCTTCACTAAACCCGAGAAGGGATCGACACTCCACTCTTTAGGGTTTACCGCCACAACATCCAAATGGGAAAGCAAAAGCAGACTGGGTTTTTCACCAGTTCCTTTAATTCGTGTAATTATGTTTCCTCTTCCAGGCGCGAATTCTAAAACTTCGCATATGAAGCCTTCTTTCTCTAAAGTTTCAGCCAAGTATTTTGCTGCTTCAGTTTCGTTTCCAGGCGGGTTAGTGGTGTTTATGCGTATTAAATCACTTAAAAGAGCTGTAACTTCCTCCTCAACCTCCTTTAACAGAATATTCTTCATCAAACCAGCCTCTTCAGCCTTAAACTATTAAGGTGGTGTAACTTAAGATTTTGTCGTCAGTCCAAACGCCTTTAGCATGTAAGATGGAAAACTCCAACAACACGTTTACCTGCCCTACAAAGTTCGTTAAACGTCTTATAGGCTTCTTTTGTTGGCTGAATAATACTTTTAACTTTATGCGTTTCTAAAGCTTTTTCAACTTCCGGCATAACTTTAACAAGACCATAATGCCCTGTTCCAACCACAAGCACTTCTGGAAGAGGCGCGTGGCTGAAGACTTCCTTTAAGTCGTCAACATAAATCTTATGGCCTTCTTTCCTCCACCACTTGTCAATGACTTTTTCTGGGAAAACTATGACGTCACTTGTGTATCTTTTTCCCTTTACGACAATCAAGCCAAAATCATAAGAGTCTATCAAACTTCTCGCCAAAATTAATTTTAGATTTTTAAGAATTTAAAGCCTAATGCAAAATCACTATAGGGTTTTTTCAACTTTGCGATTGAGGTTAGAGAAACCGTGATGGCTGGGAAGATGCTTCCATTAAGGGTTTCATGGGAACCGGCTTTTTGCAAGGGGGCCTTCTTGGAAAAACATTGCTTAGAAGGCTTAACTCTCAAATTTTATATGAGAAAATTGTTGAAACTGAAGCATATTATAGCAAAAACGATCCTAACTCTAAAGCTTGAAAATTGAGAGAACGGTTTAATTAGTTAATGTGTATAGATGTTGGAAGAGTCTTCATCTATATGGTTTAGGAGGTTCTACGTAAAAGGAAAAATCGTTTCAAAAGCAAAGTTTTCATTTGTTAAAACTTTTTGGTAGAAGCTTTTGTTAACATCATTTATTTATACATTTATTTATGTAATAGCCTTTAAATTTCATAGAGGCGCCTTTCAAATGCTAAGTCAAGAAGAAACGCTCCGCCAAGCAAGGGAATCTGTTCTAGCAAAAACTCTAGGGCTGATTTCAGACACCCACGTACCTGCTCGCGCTAGAGAAATTCCCAGACGGGTTTTTGAAATTTTCGAAAAAGTCGATTTTATAGTACATGCAGGCGATTTGGTGGACTTATCGGTTATAGATAAGTTGGAGCAGCTTGCTCCGGTTTTGGCGGTTTACGGAAACATGGATGGCCCAGAAATCCGTGGAAAACTGCCGAAACTCACTTCGGTTAAGGTTTTAGACTGGAAGATCGGCGTTATGCATGATCCTGGAACGATGTTCGGTGTTGGTAAAATGAGGGAAATAGCCAGACAGAATGGTTTTAACGTGTTTGTTTATGGGCATACGCATCACCCAAATATAAAGTGGGAAGGGAAATCTTTGTTTATAAATCCTGGGAGTCCCACAGCCCCGATTCCGCCATTTATATCCAAACCCACAGTGGCGGTGCTTAAAGTAACAAAGGAAAACATTTTTCCTGAAATCATCCAAATTTAATTTCACTTTAACTCATCTCTCTCCTCTGTGCAAAGATGTCGTTTCACAGCGAACTTTAAAAAGGGAAGATAAGAAACCTTTCTGCTGGTTCCAGTGAGGATGAGCATTTATGGAACACTGTAAAAATCCATGGAATCGAGAATGTCAAAACGAGGATATTGAAGTTTACATTTTTTTCAGAGGAGATAAACTGCCTATCTGTAGAAGTTGCTGGAGTAAAATAGCTGAAAAAGACTTGGAGTGGTAAAAAATGGAAGGGTTCACTTTAAACATTGCAAAATCTTTCTTGGGAAAGAACGTTAACCTCCACTTGAAAGACGGTTCAGTAATAGTGAATGTTCAGCTTGCTGAAATTCAAAAAGACTTGGCGAAGAGAGAAGCGTTCATTAAATGCGTTCCCTATGGAAACGAAAGCGTGTTTAGAATACCTCTAAAAAGTATTGCTTGGGTTAAACTCTTAGACTTGAATCTTATTCAAATGCGGGGCGAACACGACAGCTAGCTGCCTGTTTAGAATAGACATTTTACATGAAATGTTCAAACAATTTTAAATAGGTTTAAGCAAATTTTTCTGGGTGGTGGATAAAATGCCATGCACTGTTATAGTTGGGGCTTTCTGGGGCGACGAAGGCAAGGGAAAGATAATTTCTTATTTGGCTTTGAAAGACAAGATAGATTTATGCGTGAGAACAGGTTCTGTTAACGCTGCTCACACGGTTTGGATTGAAGGGAAACGTTATGCATTACATATGGTTCCGGCAACATTTGTTTATGAAGGATGCCGCCTTCTGATAGGTGCTGGTGCGAACGTTCACGTTGCAAAGTTTCTCGAAGAAGTGGAAGCCACAAACGTGAAAAACCGCATAGGTGTAGACTGTCAAGCTTCTATAATCGAGGAAAAACATTCTATGCAAGATAAAATCAGTGCACATTTGAAAGGCTTGGGCACGACAGGATGGGGTGTTGGGCCAGCTCTCGAAGAACGGGTGCGTAGAACAGCGAAACTTGCAAAAGATATTCCTGAACTGCAGCCTTACTTAACAGATGTGGCAGTGGAGGCAAATAATGCCATAAATGCTGGCAAAAAGGTTTTGCTGGAAGGGACTCAAGGCTTTATGCTTTCGCTCTTTTATGGAACTTACCCCTATGTGACTGGAAGAGACACAAGTGCCTCAGCCGTATGCTCCGAAGCTGGCGTAGGCCCAACAAAAGTCGACGACGTCCTTTTAGTTTTTAAATCTTTCATGACAAGGGTCGGCGCAGGCCCCTTACCCGGAGAGCTTACAAAAGAGGAAGCTATCAAACAGGGATGGTTTGAAATTGCGGCTGGAACAGGACGTGAAAGGCGTTCAGCTCCCTTCAACTTTGAAATAGCTAAAAAAGCAGCCATTATAAATGGAGCAACACAAGCTGCTCTTACAAAGCTTGACGCCCTATATCCCAAATGTAAAGGTGCCCGAACATATGATGAGCTTCCTTTAGAAGCTAAGGAATTTGTGAAAGAAGTTGAAAGGCAAATAGGTGTGCCTGTCGTGCTCATAGGAACTGGACCAGAGGCTTTAGATATTATTGACCGAAGGAGCTGAAACAATACATAACTTCCAAGCGTGTTGCAGCGTTACGTTTTATTAGTTAACAGAAGAATAATGAGAACCACTGCACCATGAATGAGGTGTACTGCGAGGTCCATTCTTGTCCAAACCAGTTTACAGAAAAATCTTGCGGTTA
>WUQU01000231.1 GCA_009889605.1 Candidatus Bathyarchaeota archaeon
TACTCGACATGGGTATATTACTCGCCGGAAAGATTACTCTTTGACTCAGGCGAGGGTGTTTCCACGATGTTAAGCAACAAAATATATGCTGTCAGGAGTGTATTCTTGACACATGGACACGTAGACCATATAGCCGGTTTGTGGTCGATAATAAACACCAGAAACAACGCAATGGGGGACAGAGAAAAGCCGTTGACGGTATACTACCCAGCCGGCAACCGTGGAATAGAACTCTACGCAGATTTTCTCAAAAGGGCGAATAATGAATTGAGATTCAAACTTGAATTTGTTCCTGTTAAACAGAATGAGAGAATACCTATAAGAGAACAAAGCTCTACTACCAGATACATAAAACCTTTCAGCGTAGTCCACACTTATAGTGAAACAGCTTACGGATATCATCTGATAGAAGTTCGGAAACGCTTGAAGGAAGAGTATAGAAATTTGCCTAAGGAAGAAATAACAAGACTTGTGAAATCAATAGGTAGCGACGAAATAACCGAGACATATGAAAAAAAAGTGCTCACAATATCAGGAGACACAGTGTTGTTGAAGAAAGAAGACATAATGGATACGGAGATACTGTTTCATGAGTGTACTTTCCTAAAAAAAGAAGATAGGAAATTCAACAACCACGCTTCACTCGATGAAGTTATAGAGCTGGTAAAAGAGGCCAACGTACAAACGCTCATACTTTATCATATATCCTCGAGATACGTTAAGTCACTTGAAAGAACGTTGAGAAAAGTAAATATCCCGGGTACAAGAATCCTTTTTGTGCATCCGGAAAAAATTTTCGAATACTGAATTTCAGGGGGAAAAGAGTGAGGAACATAATATTTATAAGCGATTTGCACGTGGGTGACAGGAACGGAAAAGACGATCTCAATAAAGACGAACTCTTCGAATCACTCGTTGAAGACTGGGGTCGATTTGAAAACCCTGAGCTTGTTATTGTTGGGGACGGATTCGAGATTCTCGAAACGCAGGAAGTGCACAAGAACGGATTGAAGCCATTTTGGGAGCTTGTAAGTTCTTTGGATGAACGCGTGATCGAGAGTATTGAAAAAGCACATCCGAAGGTTTTCGATTCGCTTTCAAAATTTAGCGGAAAGGTGCACTATGTTATTGGGAATCACGATTACTATATACTGAAAAATAGAAAAATCCAAGAATTTCTGAAGAATAGATTTCGAAACATCAATATCGTTCCCTACTATTATGATGAAGAAACGGGGATCTTAGCGGTTCACGGAAATCAGTACGATGCAGTAAACAGATTTTCGGAAGTAAATGGGGAAGTAATACCTCCGCTTGGTGATTTCATAGCAAGGTACATGATGATAAATTTCGACAGCATACTTAAAGAATTCTTACCCGAAGAAATTTTAAGCGATTATGATAATATCAGGCCCACTCTTGACGTTTTCCATTGGCTTGAAAAGATATCTGACGTGTACGAAACAAGTGTAAACTTATTAAACCTTTGGATAGATAACTTTATCAAAATGATGAGGGAAGACGAAGCAAAATACTGGATGAAAAAGAACTATCCATTAATGAGTAAGCTTTCTATACTGTTTTTGAACAAACTCGGCGGAATAAAACTCGGAGAGATATTAGTCCGAACGGTGATGAAACTCCGAAAAGTCAGGAAGACAGACTATTTGAAAAGGGCGTCCATCAGAATCTTTGAAAATCCAAAATCTTTTTCTAA
>WUQU01000232.1 GCA_009889605.1 Candidatus Bathyarchaeota archaeon
ATCTTATAGATAGTATATATACTATCGTTAAGGTATAGGGAAGTAAAAAGAAGAGTTAGCTTTTAAGAAAATATGAAATGAAGCCATTCTGGAAGAATTTCATATCATATTGTATGCGCAATAAACAAAAAACATAAAAGCCCGTCCTATGCAGACGGGCTAAAAACACATTAACAAAAGCTGATTTAAGAACTATTCGTATAAAGCAGAAACGAATTTAAGAATCGATACGTTTTATTGAATATCTATTCAAAACTCTTGCAAGTAGAATAACTAATACCAAACCAACAGTGATTAGAATGAATGGAGAAGTCCTGAAAGCACCGTAGACGAAATACATTAACAAAGCAACGAATGCGGTAAGCAATGCATATGGTATCTGTGTATTGACATGGTCCATATGGTCACTTCCAGAGAATATTGATGACAAAACTGTGGTGTCTGATATTGGTGAGCAGTGATCTCCAAATATAGAACCAGCAAAGACAACACCAGCCATGCTTGTTACTGACAACCACGCATCTCCAGTAACTTTGTATGCTATCGGTATTGCTATCGGCGTGAGAATTGCCATCGTTCCCCAAGAAGTACCGGTAGCAAATGAAACAAGAGCACCTATTATGAAAATTATAGGCGGTATCAAGAAGAACGATGAATCCTCTTTAACTAAAGAAACAACGTAACCTGAAAGATCAACGTCCTTAGTGACACTACCAATCGACCAAGCAAGTACCAATATCGCACAAGCTAACAGCATGAGCTTGAACCCATCGAGAACAGTTTTCATAGTCTCTGAGATAGTCATGAGCTTAAATCCAATAGCTATGGCTATGCCGGTAAGCATCATAGCGAACGCTCCCCATAGAAGTGCCGTCGCAGCATCTGCATTACCGAGCTTCTCAATAAGCGTCGCTCCACCTGCCTTAGCACCCGTGTAATAAAATCCCCATATCGTAACACCTATCAAAGCAACTATCGGTAGAACGAAAGTTAAAATCATCGGCTTAGTCTCTATCGGCTTTCCGAGTTCAAAGTCAACATCCAACATTGGTACTGCACCGTCACGCTTCGTCTTTCCTTCTTTCTGAGCCCTTAGCTCTGCTTTTAGCATCGGACCAAAGTCCCAGGAAGTGATAGCTATAATACCAACGAATAGGACGGTAAACAGACAGTACAGGTTAAACGGAATGCTACCAAGAAAAGCTGAGAGTGGTGAAATTCCGGTTATATTTGCACTTTCCATACCTTTCTGAATCATACCAAGCTGGTATGCGATCCAGTCAGATATGAAGAACGTCGCAACAGGAGCCGATGTCGAGTCTAAGATGTATGAAAGCTTCTCTTTAGAGATCTTGTGTTCTTCAAATATGTCGCGGGTCACGTTACCGACAATCGCTGCATTTATGTAATCGTTAAAGAAAACAATCACACCGAGAAGCCAAGCCCAAACCGTAGCTGAACGCCTCGTTTTAATTTTAGTTTTCGCCCAGTCTGCCAATGCTTTGCTTCCGCCAAGTTTCCAGATGAATGCAATTCCAGCACCCATGATGAGGTTGAAAAGCAGTAATTTTGCATTCCACTCATCAGCAACTGAGCCAACTATCTTATCAAGAGAATAACCAAATGCTGACAGCGGGTTAAAGGAATTCAAAAGTAATCCGCCAGTGAAGATACCTAAGAAGAGTGAAAGAAGGACGTTCTTTGTAATGAAACAGAGGACAATAGCAACTAAAGGTGGCAAAATTGACCAAATGGTACCTGCCATAGAAACACCTCCCCAAATCTCGTAAATCTCTTTGATAAAATCTCTCTCTTGAAAATTTATTTGAAGACTTTTGATAAATGAATTATTCTTTGAAAAAGAGAGTGCGAAAAAGATTAAGAGCAGGAATTTATAGAGGAATATCACACGTATTTTCTAATTTC
>WUQU01000233.1 GCA_009889605.1 Candidatus Bathyarchaeota archaeon
TATCGGGGTTCTTTTGTTCACTTTAATCTTTGAAGTTTATCAGTTAGTTCTTGTCTGGTTTCTGTGTTCTTTTGCCATTGTTCAGAGTATGCCCTCCATTGTTCGGAGGAGATTTTGCCTTTTGCTTTTAACTCGTTTAGCAGTTCAATGAATTTGGCGAATTGCTGCCGTTGTTCCATTAAAGCTTTTTCTCGCAGTTTTTTCCGTTGGGCTTCGGTGATTATTTTTGGCGGTGTGTAGGTTTCGTATAGGAACCTGCAGAAGTAGGTTATTTCCCATGGTTTAGTTATCTGTGAGCTTTCTTTTGCTTTTAGGAGTTCTGCTGTGAGGGTTTCGTATTTTTCGCCGAGGCTCAAGGCGTCATAGTGTATGGGAAGCCATGGTGTTTCTTGGATTATGTTTAGGAAGTGTTCAAGGTGGCTTGTGCTGAAAATGGGGATTACTGAGCCTGTTTCATAGTTGAAGCAGAAGATGATTTTCTTGGCGATGTGGCTGTCTCCGCCTAAGCCCTTAATCTCTTTCCATGGTGCATCTACTTTTTCTGCAAGAGACTTCTTGTTGTCAACCACGACGTAGAGCAGTTCCTTGAAAAGGTCTATTTGTCTTCTTATTTGGAGGTAAACTTTCGGATATGTTCTGAGATAGCCGAGGGGTTTTAGTTGATATTCTATGTAACGAAAGAATTCTCCGATTTCGCCTTTATCTGTTATGAAAATGTCCTCTGGAGTTAGGGTTTCTATTGCTTCTGGTTTTTCAGTAAAAGGGTATTTTGCTCTGAAGATCTTTAATTTTTCAAGAGCTTCATCTACTGAGCGTTTAATGGTTCCATTGCTGTCGAAGACCCTGGCTTTCTGCAAGACCTCTTCTTTCATTTAGCAATCCTTCGCAGGTCACGTTTTTGGTTTGTCAACCATTAACGTGTGCCTTTGAAATTGCATTTAATAGGTAAAGTATATGTAAACATCAGAGTCGTTTTGGGATTTAAGCTTTTATGTAGCCTTTTCCTTTCTGGAGTTTTAGTGTGAAGCTTTGTTTTCCGTTTTTGTCAAGATATTCGCGGTATTGTGTTTTGCAGTTGCTGCACGTGTAGGCGTTTACGGTGAATTGTCCGTATTTCCATGTTTTGGCTGGTTGGGGGTTATCTTTTTTACAGTTTGGGCATTTAGCCATAACAATCAAGTCTTGTTTTTGCTGTTGTTAATTTAAAAATTTTTATCGTTTCCTGACGTGTTTACTGTTTTTGGATTTTGAA
>WUQU01000234.1 GCA_009889605.1 Candidatus Bathyarchaeota archaeon
TATTCTTGGGTTCTGTGGGGTGGAGACGTTTACGACTACTACTTGAGGTCATCGCCTACTTTAGACGAAGGACTTTCAAATGAAGCAAAGAAGTTATTTGTTAAAGATGCATACTCAGTAATATCTTTAATGGAGGAAGACTATCAATTTGCCCGCGAGAAATTTGGTTTCAAGGCAAAATATCAATACGCTTTTTATCCCAATATTGTCTCTACGGCTGACCTTGAGCGAGCTATGAATGAAAATACGAATAGAAGCCAAACAAAAGAGGGAGTCATAAAGATATTAGTTGGAAACTCAGCGAGCGAAACAAACAACCATTTTGAAATACTCGAGGCATTAGGAAGACTAGGCAGAAAGAATGATTTTGAGATAATATGTCCTTTGTCTTATGGAAATGCTAACTATGCTTTTCGAGTAGCTGAATATGGGAAAAAATTGTTTGGGGAACGATTCAAAGCTTTAACTGAATGGCTATCGCCAACTGAATATGCAAAGATCTTGTCAAGCGTAGACGTTGGCATATTCAATCACAAAAGGCAGCAAGGACTAGGCAATTTAATTGCGCTGCTCTATCTTGGCAAAATTGTCTACATTCGGAGCGATTCGCCGGTATGGAATTTTGCTAAGAGGCTAGGTTTGAAGCTGTTTGACACAATAGAATTGATAAATGGTGATGATAGGAATTTATTTTCATTTGAAAGAGGCATTGCTGAAAGGAATAAAGAGATAATAAAAGCTGAATATTCAGAAACAAAGTGTAAACAGCTATGGCAAGCGATATTCGACGAAGTTGCACAAAAACGTAAAAAAGAGTTGGAAGGTGGGAGACATAACTGAAGGGGATTATTCTATCTGGCGGTTCAGGAACGAGACTTTATCCGATGACAAAGGTTGTAAACAAACAGCTGCTTCCGGTATATGATAAGCCAATGATTTATTATCCACTGTCAATTATCATGCTTGCAGGGATCAGGGATATTCTAATAATAACTAGTCCAGAATATTTATCGCTGTATGAGAATTTGCTTGGAGATGGAAGTCGCATAGGTGTGAGAATAATTTACAAAGTTCAGCATCGTCCTAAAGGCATTGTGGATGCTTTTATTGTAGGTGAAGACTTTATTAAAAACGATACTGTCAGCTTAGTTTTAGGCGACAATAT
Source organism: Candidatus Bathyarchaeota archaeon (assembly GCA_009889605.1). Taxonomy (GTDB): domain Archaea; phylum Thermoproteota; class Bathyarchaeia; order Bathyarchaeales; family Bathycorpusculaceae; genus WUQU01. Next base: position 1,166 of record WUQU01000234.1, read on the forward strand.
AATATACAGCCAGGGTCTTGTTTCAACTCTTAAACGCTGTACTAAACTGACAGAAGGAGCGATAATATTTGCATACCCTGTAAGAAATCCTTCAGAATTTGGAGTTGTTGAGCTTGACGAAAATGGAAATGCTATAAGTTTGGAAGAGAAGCGAAAGAATCCCAAGTCAGA
>WUQU01000235.1 GCA_009889605.1 Candidatus Bathyarchaeota archaeon
AATTCTTCTAATCGTTTCTTCAACATCCTTTGCAGCAAATCCATTTCCACACGGAACGTTCATATCGTTCATGGATAGTTTTGCTGCGTTGAGTGCCATCTGAGTGCCGATGCTCGCTTTCAAAGCGCAGCTTCTTTTTGCTCCATCACAAGTCATTCCAAATAACGTTGCGAGGACATTGTTGATTGCGTTCTTTATTTGTTCGTGTGAGCCATTTTGAAGATACGTAATCCCCGCCGATGCACCTGCTGAGGCTATAGAACCTGCTCCGCAAATCGGCGTCAGAGCCCCGGTGTAAGCCTTTATATAAATTGTTACCAACATGCTCAGTAGTACAGCCCTTAATTTAATATCACTCAAAACTCCGAGTTCATCAGCATAAAGAGCAACTGGAACTGTACAAGAAATCCCCTGATTTCCGCTTCCTGCGACGGTCATCACAGGAAGAAGTGCACCGTTCATCCGCATATCAACACCAGACGCGACGTATCTTGGCATTCCTTCGAGCACCTTTCCAAACGTAATTTCTTCTTCTAAACCTATCTTTGAAATATTCTGATTGTATTGTATAGCATCTGAAACCATTTTAATAACATCGTTGTCTGGAGCCTCAACATATTCGAATATATCTGAAAGATTTATTGATTTAATAATGTCTTTCTTAAAATTCGCACTCGATTGGTTGTTAATCACTTCTTTGCCATCCACAACTATCCTGCTTACGTTATCGTGTGAGTCTGTAATCTCCACAAGTACATCGTTTTCTCCCAAAAGCCGTGTTCTTATGTGCAAGTACATATCGTTTGTGTATTTGACTACAATCTTATCTTTCAATTCGTAAGCTTTCATAACAGCATCAGAATCCACATATTTGAAAACTTCCAAACCGAGCTCTGCCTTTCCCACAATGTAAGCCAACGCAACTGCTAATTCAAAACCGTGAAGATGTGTTCCAGGGATTCCCACTTCCAAACCATTTTTGTATGTGTTTCTATCCATTAAAACCTCTATCTTCTGAACATCTCCTTTAAGGTACTTCTTACCAACAGCAACCGAAAGCCCAACAGCAACAGGTTCAGTGCATCCATATGACAGCTTTACGTTGTCGAAGAGTATTGTTCGTACTATTTCCCGAAGATCATTTCTCATCGCGACTCCCCCTGATTTTCAAAAATAAGAAGCTAAAAATGCATCTGATGGATATATTTTAATTCGTAGACAAAAGAATCTCAAAATTCATATGCCAAAAAAACTCAATGAAAATTGTTATTTTTTCCACTCGCTACAACACATTCTCAATTTCTTTCATTATCTCGCATATTTCATCTCCACGCCCCATTGTAAACAAGTGAACTCCCGGAGCCCCACTTTCAAACAAAGCTTCAATTAACTTCAAAGAAAATTTGATTCCTACGTTATATTCTTCCTCTTTACTTCTTGCGTTTTCTAAAGCCTCGACAAAGCTTTGCGGAATACTGACGAAAAATCTCTTAGGTACCATGTATAGAGATTTCTTGTTGACCAATGGTTTAACACCGGGTATGATTGGAACATTTATACCTTCACTCCTGCAACGTTCTACAAAACTTTTGTAAACTTCCGCACTGAAGACCATCTGAGTTATTACAAAATCTGCCCCATTTCCCACTTTCTGCTTCAAAAACCTCAAATCGGTTTCAAAGTTTGGAGCTTCATAGTGTTTTTCAGGATATCCTGCAACTCCAATGCAAAAGTCTGTAGGTTTCGCCTGCGTATATAGGTACCTTCCGCTATTCATTTCGTTAATCTGACTAACAAGTTGGTAGGCATAT
>WUQU01000236.1 GCA_009889605.1 Candidatus Bathyarchaeota archaeon
AGTACGCCTCGATCGAGAGGCCCGTGTCCATCAGGTCCATGAATATGTCCCTCTCAGCCTCGTTCCTTATCGTTCGCCCTCTGCAGATCCAGCTACATCTGCAAATCCTCGAACGAATTCCTTCTTTATGGAATCGCTTGACTTGAAAATTTGATCTGGGACTTCAAACTCGTAATAGGAACTTCTTCCCTTCATGAGCATCTTTACGTTCCGCAGAAACATTGTGTTCTTTAATGTCTCAAGAACTAGGTAGACTGAACGTTCGCTTTCAGTTTTTCTGACGTTAACATCTGCTAGTTCATTAACTCTGTTTATAACATTGTCTAAGCTCAATAGTATCTTATCTTTCTGAGTGATCTTCTTTTCTACTCCCTCAACCTCTAAATTTCTAAAAGGGAACTCTATGGAGATTCGCTTTACGCCTCCTTGGTCAGATATTTCCCCTCGAGCAGTTATTAATCCAATAAAATATGCTACATCTTCATCAATGTAGTCAAGCGAGGGTTTCTTCGTCTTCAACTTCTTCAAGCCTATTCTTCTTGAATATTAGAATATACTCATGGATCTTATTCACTATGAAAACATATGGATAACCCAGCGGTCGCAGATTACTATATTCTTTTCGCCTGTCCCAAATAATTATATCTTCAAGAATAAACCCAATCCCCGTCATCATATTGACTATATTAATATGAAATGGAATAAACTGAGAACCTTGGCGAATATCCATTACAATAACTATACATCGTTTACCACCCTTCAGAACTGTATGAACCTTTTCAAAAATGGATTTTAACTCGTCCATGAATCTATTAAAATCTGAAATGTTTCCAAGGTCTCTTTCTAAGGAAGAATACGGTCTTGGCTCTTTGTAGTCAGCCGTTCTTTTCCTTGTATGGATATTCCAGTATGGAGGAGAAGTTATCACTAAATCAACAGAGTTAGGTTTAACATACCTCAAAAGGTTTTTAGCATCTTCACAATAGATATCAGGATCTTCAACTCCAAGATGTATAAGCTTCTGCTGAGAAAGCCTCTTCTTCGCAAGTTCGACGAAATCCAGATTAATGTCAAAACCAATCCCCTTTCGCTCCAAATCCCTAGCGGCAATTATTGCGCTGCCACTACCCATAAAAGGATCTAGAACAACATCACCCTTCTTAGTGTATATTTCAATCAATCTACGACATAATTCCACCGGGAACATAGCAGGATGCTTAAGTTTGCTTTCTTCTCTCGACTTCACAATCTCCCATATGCTAATAGAATACCTTTCCCATGTTTTCCCATCTAGCTCATTCAGCCTTTCCTTTTTCCCAAGCGTCGCTTGAACCTCTTGATCGTCCATCGACTTCACTGATAACCAATTCTAACAAGTTGTTTATAAGTTTAAGACAACTGAGCAAAATGACGGCTGTAGCCTTTATTGAAAATTACTGTAACTCTTCTGTCCATTCAATGTGAATTCACTTCTACTATGCCGATATGCCACCTTTCAGATAGTAAGATCTTAAAAAGCGACTTCTGTTAGTCGCTGATAATAGAAAGGATTTCAAATACTTGAGGTTTAGGGAAATCTTTTAAAAGATTATGACATACTTTAAACAGACCCTTATGGGCAACATTACAGACTTAAATGTTGTAGGGTTGGATCCTGCTAAACATGCAGCTCGATTGGGCGATGCGCACGAAATGATAGTGGCTGGAATTTTGACTCGTTTAGGATTTGAGGTGGGATTAATTTGCGCCAAAGGAGGACCGTATGATTTATGGCTTATAGCTTATGAAAAGCCGGGAGGGCGCATCAAGCCTCTTCGGGTTCAAGTAAGAACAGCTTCAAAAGGTATGAGTATTAAATTTATTGGTGGCACAAGGGGTGGAGTGAACCGCGTATACATTCCCGGAGTTAAGAAATATAAATACTCGGAGAAGGACAATGATCTGATAATAGGGGTTGATCCTAAAACATTAGATTTTTACCTTATTCCTACACGTTTCATTTCTAAATGGGGTGAATCAAAGGGTATAGGGAAACTCCAACCCCTTAAAAACAACTGGAGAATCCTTTTGAATTGGAATGATGAGTTCTTAGCGGAGCTTGAAAAAAGGCTTCCGCCTTAAACTATGTTCTTCTTAATATAACCAAATTTTCTACAGGTGTTCTCTGATCTTTTATTCCAGTTGCTGGATTTATGTTATAAGAAAACATTCGTCTGGCTACTATCGTGTCAATTAATGTCTTTTCATGAATCCAGCCTAATGCAGTGAAGTGTTCAGCGAAGATTTTGTCGATGGGAACGCTATGCCCCCTCATACTGGTGTGTCCGACAAAGAGAAACATGTAAGATGTCACTTTTTTCTCAAGGCGTGTTAACGCTCCTAAAACTCCCCAGAAGTAGTTGTTAAAAAGTTTTTGCAGATGTTGCTCTTTGATCCGAGTTTCCCACTCATGATAGGTTTTTGAAAGAACGTCGCAAGGATTAACGTCTCTATAAGGAATTTCCAGTTTGCTAAGCTCCCTTATTTGAGACTCCTTAAAGCCGAGCCAGAAAAGATCCATTTTTGCTTGCCGAATGTATTCTTGCGACTGCAAATATGGGGGTGACGTAATAAGCATATCCTTATCCTCAGCAAGATCAATGCTTAAAGAGTCAACGCCAGCCCTAATGATGGCTCTAGTTTGTTTTGGGGAAAGAAGCCGGTATTCTCGCAAGCCTTGCAGTAATCTCTTAATTTCCTCTTTTAGCATTTTAAAGAAGATTAATTTCCAATCTTTTTGTTTCAAGGAATCGATTCGAGCTATTGATTTAGGTGATTTTGAGAGTTTCTGGCGTTGCATATCATCGTACGAAAAGTAGCGGGTGACTTTAAGCAAAGGTATTGTTAAAAGTAATTTAGCATAACTATCATTGAGCGAATGATAGAAACCCCACACCTTATATAAAAAGGGGAGAAATTCCTTTGGATGCCAATAGTCATGTTTTGTCCAGTCAGGGATAAACTCCTTATCAGAAGACATTAAATCATTAAGGATGCTGTCAACCTTGACTTGTTTAAGTTCCATCGTGGCAACAGAATGTAGAACATCGAGAATTGGGTTTAAATCCCATAATTCATAATCGTAACCATAAATTCGTGAAACTAAACCAACTGTGCCATATCCTGCAAAGGGATCAAAAACTTTCATACATGGTTCTGCGTAATTCTCTAATACGTACGCGATAACGTGAGGAATGAATTTAGCTGGATATCTATAAAGCCCAAACGTAGCATAAGTGGTGGATGGAATATCAACTAACCTTCTAAAAAGAACCTTTTCCTCTTTCCCCCCGCTCAATCCATTCACCGTTACTTCAGAACGAATAGGAGCGTAAGTATACCACTCAATATTAATATGGCTCCAAAGGCTATTAAAAATATTGGAAATATAAATGGCACTAATAGAATCGTGAGAAATAAAAGCCCACCTACAGCGATAAATGAAATTAAAAAGAGCCCCGCAATAATTAGGGTTAGGATTAAATAGGCAAGACATCGTAAAATCATTTAGTTTTCTCCTCTTCGGACTCTTCTTTTAGGTATTCCTTTAGGGCTGCTTCTACAACTTGTGTTAGCTTTAAGCCTTTCCTTGCGGCGAATACCTTAACGTCTCTCCATAAACTGTCGGCCAATGTTATGGTTGTCTTAACCGTCTTCTCAATTTTTTTAGCCAACTCTTCAGTCATAACCACACCATTACAGAAAAAAGTAATGACAGAATAAAAGCTTTACGGAAATTGCGAAGAATCTAAACACCAAACAAATCCGGTGAGATAAGCGCTTTTTCTGTTAGTTGCAGGTAACAGAAAAGTTCGCATGAAATGATTTTAGTTTGACTCTTTCTTTTCCCTATGTATTCTTCTAGGATTTGATTTACTGTTTTGTAATCTTTTCCTTTATGTACCATCTTCTCTTTCTGTCATAGTGTATGATTAGTGTGAAGCCTGCTGACATGGTTAGGAAGCCGGTGATTGTTAAAATTAATCCTATGTAGGCTGAGGAGCTCTTCTAATCTGCCTTTCTTTGGCGACCTTAACGTCTAGTAGGTCTATTCCCAATAGGCTTTTAGCCATGCTTTTAAGGGCTTCTATTTTTTTGGCCTCTTTTATTATGGTTGATTGTTCTAGGGGCTGGGTTGCCGTGCTTAGGAAGGGCTCACATTCGCGGTAGCTTTTACGCATGTCTTCAATCATGTTTGGTGGTAGTACGCCTTTATTTGTGCTGTATCGGGCTTCTATGTCGCCTTTATGCCCCATAATAAACTGCAAGTACGGATGGCTA
>WUQU01000237.1 GCA_009889605.1 Candidatus Bathyarchaeota archaeon
ACCGAAATCTTAAAAAAATTAATGAATGTACTCGAAAAGAAGGAAGCGATAGATCCAGTTATACTGAACATGTCGAAGACAAGGCTGCTCACTGATTATTTTGTTGTTTGTACCGCAAACAGTAATATACACATGAAGAGCTTAAGAGACGAGGTTGTCGATTTCTTCAATGATATTGGAAAAGATATCATATATTACGATCGCGGTGAAGGATACGACTGGATGTTGATCGATGCAGGTGAAATAGTTGTTCACATATTTACAAAAAGCGCAAGAGAATTCTATGATCTGGAACACCTTTGGTTAGATGCGGAGAGGGTTGTGCTTTAATGGTAATAAAGAACGTTCTTGTTCTAATAAACGGGAAACTTGAAAGATTGGACATTCGTATTTTAAACGGTTACATAAACTCGCTTGGCGAGACAATCATTTCACAAGACAGGGAAGAAACTATAGATTTTTCAGGAAAGATAATCACGCCTGGCTTTGTAAACACTCATACCCACGTTGGTATGTCCGTTCTCAGGGGTTATGCCGAGGATATCCCTTTCAACACCTGGCTTTTTGAAAGAATCCTGCCTGCTGAAGAACGCTTGACACCTGAAGCAATATACTACGGTTCAATAGTGTCCATGATGGAAATGGCATCTCATGGTGTTGTTGCTTTTTGCGATATGTATTTTCACGAGGAAATGGTCGCACAGGCGGTTGCAGATTTTGGCATGAAAGCTGTTATTACAAGAGGACTCGTAGATAGCAATGGCGATGACAACGGCAGGTTAGACGAGAATATTAAGCTGTATGAAAAATGGCATGGGTATGATGACAGAATCTATGTTGGTCTTGGTCCTCACGCACCATACAGCTGCTCGAGAGAATATCTTCTGAGAATATTAGATGTTGCAAAATCAAACGACATGCTGGTAACGATGCACTTTTTTGAGAACGCTTGGGAGTACGAAAGATATTCACCAGAAGAGATTATAAACCTTGGGTTTGATAAAATTCACTTCATACCGGTACATTGTACCCAACTGAGGGATGAGCACTTAGAAATTCTAAAAAATTCATACCCTTCCATCAATACCGTCAGTAACATGAAATTGGGAAACGGTATTCCGCCGATTGTGGAAATGTTGAAGAAAGGTATAAAAATAACAATAGGAACTGACGGTCCCGCGAGTAATAATTCGCAAAACGTTCTTTTTGATTTAAGAACAACGGTACTCTCTCAAAAGGTGAAATCTCCTGAAAATTTCAACATATATGAAGCGTTCAATTCTATTACAAAGAACGGTTACGAGGCTCTAAGAC
>WUQU01000238.1 GCA_009889605.1 Candidatus Bathyarchaeota archaeon
AAGGAGGTTTAAGGTGTTGAAGGGAAAATTTGGCAAATACGGCGGGCAATATGTAAGCGAAATCTTAATGCAGGCTCTAATAGAGCTTGAGGAAGCCTTTGAAAAAACATACCCAACTCAAGAGTTTCAGTTGGAATTTATGGAGCTTTTAAGGGACTACGGCGGAAGACCCACCCCTATATTATGCTAGAAACTTCAGCAAAGCTGTCGGATTTAAAGGGTACCTTAAGCGTGAAGACCTGCTATGCGGAGGTTTACATAAGCTTAATGACACTTTAGGACAGGCATTGTTGGCTAAGAAAATAGGTAAAAAAAACGTTTGATAACGGAGACTGCTGCTGGCCAGCACGGTTTAGCGACGGTGATGGCCGGCAACATCTGCGGTTTAAAAACAGAAATTTTCATGGGAGTGAAGGATATTCAACGACAAGCCTCTAACGTTAAAAAGATGAAGCTTCTGGGAGCTAAAATAAGGCCTATAAAAACTGGCGCAGCCGTCTTGAAAGACGCTGTTTCAGAAACTCTCAGAGAATGGGCTTCATGTTCTAGAACAACCCATTACTTGATGGGATCCACCGTTGGGCCCCACCCGTTTCCAACAATTGTAGCTACATTCCAAAGCATGATAGGCCAGGAGATTACACAGCAGATTCTCGAGAAAGAAGATCGCCTTCCAGACGCCATAGTTGCATGCGGGAGCAGAGGAAGCAATGCCATAGGCGCCTTCAAACCCTTTGTCGATAATCCTGAAGTTAGGCTTTACTTTGTTGAAGGCGGCGGAGAAAGCCTGAACGCGGAAAATAGCGCTGCTGCCTTTCAGCTTGGCAGGCCTGGGGTTTTTACATGGAAGCTTGATGCAGGTTTTGCAGGACGAGCATGGCCAAATTAGACCGTCCAAAACAAGGGCTGCAGGGCTAAACTATCCCGGAAGAGGACCTGAAATATCCCATTTGTGTGAAATTGGAAGGGTTAAGCCTTCCTAGGCCTTCGACAAAGAAGTGTTTGAAGCTGTTAAAATCATTTGTAGGACTGAGGGCCTCATACCGCACTTAAAACAGCCCACGCAATAGCCTACATCTTAAACCATCCTGAAGAATTCAGCTCCGACGAAATCGTGGTTATAAACTATTCAGGAAGGGGAGATAAGGGCATAGAAACCATTCTGAGGCATTTCTATGGAGCTTAAAGATAAAATCCGAGTATTGAGAGAGCGCAGGGAAGGAGTC
>WUQU01000239.1 GCA_009889605.1 Candidatus Bathyarchaeota archaeon
ACTGGGGAGAAAGCAACTATCATGGCGATTATGTGAAGCCAAGGATAAAGGTATGCTTCTCTGCCATATGGATGTGCATAAAATATTAAAATAGCGATTAAAATCACCGCTCCTACAATATAGGCTTTTTTTGCTTTTACACAACCAGCAGACACTGCGCCGACGAAGGGAGGAATCACCGTCAGAACACCGAAGATAGCGCCTGCAGGGTTTACAAACGTTCCTATAAGAGAGCCTATGAGGGTTGCTAGCCCACCGTTTATAGGTCCCAGGAGTATGCCAATCAATGGTCCACCTATCACGCCTAAGGTTATTTGCCCAGAAACGCCGACAGTTAAGGTGAACGGGAAAACCGCCAAAATAGCTTGCAACGCCGCGAACACCGCGATTAGGGCCGGATCTTTGGTGCGCATTAATCCACCATCCATCAGTGTAAATTTTTACATTAAAATGTAATTCATTACATAAAATATAAGTTTTCCGATAACATAAAAACAACACAATTGGAAGAATCCAGCAGACACCGAAAAACCCAATAAAGAAAAACCGCTTTACCACAGAGCAGAGAAAAATGCACCCAATCCCAATCGAAGGATACCTAATAGAGTCAATTGAAAACATAATATTCGATGTAAAAGGCTTGGTTCACCCTCCAGACAAAATAGTGGCTTTTCCCCGTTTTATTCCAGACCTGGAAGGCCCTCGGCAGCGTAAGGAAAAAAAATACCGAAAAGTGTACAGTCTATCTGAGCGGTTCAGTTTTCTTGAAAAAAATCTTCCCAAATACATTGTATGTGACTCGGTTTTCGGCGAAAAGCTTTGCGAAGTTCCCTTAGAGGCCGTGAAAAAGGTTTACAACCCAGTTAATCGTCTAAAAGTGCTTAGAAAAAGCCGAAACCTTGACAGTTTAGAGTATGCCGCCTTGCAGTGCCTCAAACTTTTGAAAGAAACGGCGAATGTGCCGTGGAACAAACTTGGGATTTCAGGTTCGCTTTTGGTTGAAATGCACAGCGAAACTTCAGACATTGACCCAGTTATCTACGGTGTTGAAAACTGCTGGAAAGTGCACGCGGCCTTACAGAAGCTTATAGAAGAAGGAGATACACCCTTCAAACCATACAATGTGAAAGAGTTGAAAGCGCTGTTCGACTTCCGTTCGAAAGACACCCTCATGAATTTCGAGGATTTCGTTACAGTCGAATCCAGAAAAGTTTGGCAAGGCAAGTTCATGGGAAGAGACTATTTCATCCGATTCGTGAAAGACCAGAAAGAGATCAACGAACAATACGGCGACATCGAATACAAGAACTGCGGCTATGCAAAAATTGAGGCAACGGTTGTCGACGATTCAGAATCCATATTCACGCCATGCACATACAAAATTGAAGATGCAAAAGTTGTTGAGGGACCAAAACTTCAACCAATAAAGGAAATAGCCTCATTCCGCGGAAGATTCTGCGAACAAGCCAAAAAAGGCGAGACAGTTGTTGCACAAGGAAAAGTTGAAAATGTAAAAGACAACAAGAGACACAGCGAATGTTTCAGATTGCTTCTTGGAAACAACCCCTCAGACTACATGATTCTAAAAAGCTAAAAGGCAGAGGCTGGTTCTGCAATTTTTAGAACTTGCTCATAATAGCGCGGCCCGTAAGTTAACGTTACCTGGTGGAAGTTTCCACGGCTTGTTTCAACTTCTTCAAGGTTTCCCTCGGCATAGACAATTTCGTCTTTCCATGCTTGCATTCTAAACTCTTCGAGATAGGAAATTACGCGGTCTATGTGGTTGACTTTTGGGCCGTCAACAATTTTTATGGTTTCCACAGGATAAACCGAAGGCATAAAAGGTCCGTCGGAATCCTCTTTAACCCTCAGGAAAGCCTTAACCCACCCCTTCCAAGTTATCTTTTTAATTTTGCCATACTCATTGGGTATTTCACTCCAGTCTTTTACGGGTTCAAACTCAACTTTTATACTACGGCCAGAAGCCTCATCATGGAAAACGCCGTAAATCAGCTTGCGTCTCTGATGCCAAACAAATTCTTCTGCACTGAGGTTTTTAAAACGCCAAAGCTTCTCCCTAATTGGAGCATCGTCCTTAAACTCGTTTGACAAGCGTGAACCCTTATCTCCATAAAGGTCGCTCAGAAGTCGCCGTATCTGCGCCAAATTATTTCGGCCATAAACGATTATGTCTATGTCTGAAAATTTTGGATGATAAAAACCGTGAAGCAGCGATCCGAAAACTCCAAAATCTTTTATGGGCAAGCCTAAACGGTGAACAGTCATTTCCAAAACCGTTTCCAAGGCTTTAAGCAACTCGTCTTTTGGTTCTTGTCCAATAAGCTTCTGAAGGGTTTCTTCAGGCTTTCTAATTTCCGCGATATTGGCGCATTTTACGCCTACAACCTTTTTACCTAGAGGTGCATGGAGAACCATGTGCTGCGGAAAGTTTTTCCCGAGAAACTTCCAAGCCTCATCTTCGTAGAACTTGTAGAAAACATGTTTGCTGTCTGTTCTGAACGCTTTTGAGTTGCTGGACTGGAAAAGCTCAGCAGGAGCATATTCCAAATCGCAAATATAGCCTTCTGGCGGATGAATATAGCCGAAAACTCTGAAGATTAAGCCTTCAGGGGTTATTATGGCGTCGCGGTCTCTAAGCCTTAAACTGGCCAAATGTGTTCTTCCTCGCTTTCCGCTGTCCCAACAACAACTTGGTAATGGGTTTCACCTGTTCCAGTTTTCTCGACGCGTTCAAGCATCCCTGAAACTCGGATTTCGTCGCCTTTCCGTGCAACATTTCTGTAGCAGCCAATCATGGAAACAACAGCGTGGGGAATCATGTTTTCCGGAAGGGTTGACTGGGAGTCAACTGGCGTATAGTTTTCAATCTTGTAGGTTGCTGGGCGGAATATGGCTTCACTGTCATCCTTAACCTTGCAACGGAATCTGACAGGCTTAACGGGAGCATACTTGTATTCACCGTATTTCGAAGCAACCTCATCAGGCTCACGAACAGCATTATACATGAAAATTCGGTCCAAATATCTTCCCTTAAACCGCCTCGCAGCGTCTAAACGATTGTTAAAAACATAGCTTAATGTCCCATCGCTTACAAGCTTATCCACGGCGGCTTCAACCTTGCGGAAGTTTTGAGCCCCATAAACAACAACGTCGATATCCGATTCGGCGCTGTGCATGCCCAAGGCGACGGAACCGTGAACACCGAAATCTTCAATGGGAACTTTTGATTCGCTGGAAACCAATTTTATAAAGTCTAAGGTCATATTCTGCAGTTTATCCCGCTTTTCAGCCTTAAGCAAAAAAAGCAAAACTTCCCTTGGAACATAAACTGCCTTTATGCGGTCTAAGGGGGCACTAATAATCTCTTTTTGTCTAAAAGGGCAGAAGTAAACGTAATCTGGAAAGTTTCTCCGGAAAACATCAAGGAAAGTTTGATAGTTCTCCGCCGTGTAGAGTTTCTCAGCTCGGAAAAGTTCCGTATCCCCATATCGCCATGTTCTCTCCAGAAGACGAATTTCAAATAGTTCCTTAAACTTTGATGGAATATACTTTAGAAAGGCGAAAACCCGCTCTTCTGGATGCTCATACCCGAAAACGTTGAGTATGAAGCCTTCGCTGGTTACGAAGGTGTCACCATCCATAGGTGTCCAGTTTTTAGGGCTGACCGTTTGAAACACCTTGATAGACTTGTGCTGAGAGTTTAAAAAGTCTAACGTTCAGATTATAGCAATGTTTAAGATTAACCCTCTCAAAAGACATTCCAAAGGTGTAAAAAGTTGGATTTACAATCACACCCTTATGTAGTATTCCTCCCCGCGGAACAAAAAAATAGAATACTAAGCGCAATTTTTGGCTCAAAGGCCTCCCTAGACATTTTAAGATTCTCTCTTAAACAAGGAATTTCAAACAAAATCTACCAGAAAGACCTCGTGAAAAAACTCGATTACTCAAACAAGACAATAATTGAAAACTTAAAGGCTCTAACCAAACTTGGGGTTCTAATAGAAGAGATGGAAAAAACCGAGAAAGAAGGCCGCATTGTGTGGGTCAAGGCCTATCAGCTTTCAGACATGGGCAAATGGTTTGCTTTACTCCTCGCCGAAGAAAAAGAATTGACTGAAAAAGAAAAAGCGGAAATACTGCAGAACATTTTCAGGAATTACATAAAATGGGTTAAAAACCTTTCAGAAAAGCTTCCAATAGACAAAGAGACTTTTGAAAGGATATTTAACGAAGAAATGAAAAGCTAGAAGGCGTCGAAATGGAACCAACCGTTTTGGCAGTGGTCGGTGGAAAAGACTCGGGAAAGACTGCAACTATAGAAGCCATAACAAAAGAGCTTACAAAAAGAGGCTACAAGGTTGCAGCAGTAAAACACATACCTGAAAAAGGCTTCACCATAGACGCAAAGAATAAAGACACTTGGAAGTTCACTCAATCAGGAGCCAAAACAGTGGTCAGCATAGCACCAGGCGAAATAGCAACAATTGAAAAAACAGACACTGGCAATTTGTCTCTTAAGGAAATCTTGAAAAGATGCAAGGGAAACGACATAGTCATAATTGAAGGATTCAGACAACTTTTAGGCAAAAACGTGAAAGTGCCGAAAATCGTGGCTGTAAAGTCTGCCGAAGAAGCCCTTGAAGCCTCAAAAAATTTTAAACCAATAATTGCTTTTACAGGACCTTACCTGGCAGAAAAACTCGCCTTGAACGTGCCTTACGTAGATGTTTTAAGGGAAAGCGCCAAAATTGCAGACGTTGTAGAAAGCGTTATAAGAAAAAGGGGGTGGTGCGGGGAACGCTGTTTAAATGTGGGGCTTGGAGATTTTATACTGGGGAGAAGGGGAGAAAGGAGATTTCAAAACTAAGAGAGATTCTCCAAACCTTTCCACTTTAAGCGTCCCCCTTTATAGGGCTTTGAAGGCTTCGAACCAGCGGTTGTAGAGGGCTAACATGTCGAGGGACACGCTGGGCTTTCTCTCTTCGAGGATTTGCCGGAAATCGCTCATTCGTAAGGGTCTGGGTTTTGCAAGTTTGTTTGCAGCTTGACCAGATTCAAAGAATTCGCCTATAACTTTTAAGTGGGCTGATTGGCAAACGTCTTTAATGTCGCTTCCTGAAAACCCTTCAGAAAGCCTAGCTAACTCGTGAAGGTCCACGTCAGGAGCCAGAAGCAGATTACTCGTATAATGTTTAAACATCATTAAACGAGCATGATGGTCTGGAAGAGGTACAAGAATTCTTTTTTGGAAGCGTCTAATGAAAGGCCAATCTAAGTCCCAAGGTTTGTTTGTTGCGCCTATGATGTAAACATGGAGATTTTTACCCTTGTCTATTACTCCATCCATTTCCTTCAAGAACTGATTTCTTACGCGAACTTCTCCGCCGACCTCGCTGGAATGCTTCCCCATAAGAGAATCCAACTCGTCAATAAATAGTATGGCAGGCTTTTTCTCCAAGGCTGTTCTTCGGGCTGATTCAAAAAGCCGCGCAACATTTTGTTCAGCTTCGCCTAACCATTTAGACATCACCGAGGCCGCGTCAACAGAGAAGAACACAGCATCTATTTCTGTAGCTACAGCCGCGGCTAACAAAGTTTTTCCACAGCCAGGCGGTCCAAAAAGCAGAATGCCCCTGGGCCATCCTAACGGGAATAAGTCAGGTCTTTGAACCGGATAGACTATAGCCTCTTTTATTGCTTTCTTGGCAGTTTCAAGTCCAACAACCTCTTCCCATTTCACGTTCGGCTTTTCCTTAACTATAAGGTCTTCGTAACTGGCTTTCTTGGCTTCAGCGGGTTTTTCTCCTTCCACCACCTCTTTGTTTTCAGCTGGCTGCTCAGCAGGGCCTATGGCTCCTTGAAGAACCTTAATCCTTTCCTGGTAAGCTATCGCCCTTTGAATGTAAACCTTATTTAAGTTATAATCTGGGTAAAGCTGCACCAGTCTCAGAAGGGTTTCTATGGCTTTCTGGTACATGGTTATTGCCATTCCCTTGGCGCCTTGTTTGTCTAGGCGGACGGCTTCCAAGGCATAGTTTGTTGCCAACCTTTCAAGTTCTTGAGATGCTTCCATGGGTTTCACCTTCTTGCTTCAATTTTTATTTTGCCCCTCGCCCCCAAATTTTGCAGAGCCTTTTCAATTTCGTCATATGAAGCGTCGAGTTCACGGGAGCAACGCATCAAATCTATTTCGCCTCCACTCTTCCGAACATATTCTAAGAGGGCATCTTCAATTGAGGGTTTTTCAACTTTTAACGAAACCTCTTGAATTTCAGCTTTCCTAAAAGAAATGAGGTTTTTGGAACGGATTTCCTCCCACTCATTCGCGGTTTCCTCGCCTACAGTCTGGGAACATGACGCTGCCAAAGCAACCATCTGTTTAATATGCGCCTTTGCCGGTTCCAGTTTTGGCGTTTCTTGCTTAGCGGGCGGTTCTGGAAGCGTCTCAGAAAGTTTTTTCTCCAAGAAGCTTGTTACTTCTTCAAGAATTTGTTCTCCCGCAGGGGTTACTTTATCCACTGGAAGCACCACTTCCTCAGAGGATACTCTTGTAGAACATAGGGTTTCGCCTATAACGTTATTAATTTCGCTGATTTCTGTGGAAACTTCTGGAAGAACAGCGAACAATTGTTTTGAAACGCTTTGAAGAGTGTCTAAGGCGGGTTTCAGGTCTATGATTATGTCGCTTAACTCTTTAACTGTCTCAAGTCGAAGAATAACCCTCTCTATTGCAAGCTCCACTTGCTGAAGAAAACTGAGCAGTTTACGAACTTCCGCAAGCTCATTTGCACATATCGCGGCTCTCTCTTTATTGTTAGCTTTTAAGGCAGTCACACATGTTTGAAAGAGGTTTTTGTCCCTTTCCTTCAGCCTCATAGATGCTTGAACCACTTTGTACTGTTGGATTTTCAGTTTCTGCACTGAACTAACTATCACTTCCCGTAGTGGTGGAGGGGTTGTGGTGAAAGGATTTCTTATTTTAGCTCCCTCCGCCCGCTACGCAGCTATTTCTAAATATTGGATTCGCCTGCTTCTTTAACGTAGACTACTACTGGCGGCTCAGGCAACGCTGGAGACGAGGGAGTTGGGGTTTCTACGAAAGGTATTTCTGTAACATTTTTATGCGTAATTTCGCCAAGAAGGATGTTAGAAAGCTTGTTCTTCATGCCTTCAAGGTCTGTTTTCTCTGCATTAGCTCTTTTCAAGCATTCTTGTATTGTCGAGAAGGCTGTTTGGTAGGACTGATCATTAATTTCGCCTATTTCATGTTCCACTTCAAGGTGTACTAGCGCATAGTTTAATTCCTTAATTTCTTGGGTGCATCTTTCGATTTCCTTGTTAATTTTTTCCATTAAAGCTTGGGCTTCGCTTTTCAGCTGGTTTAAGGCGCCTTCAAAACTGTTGTGTAAGTCTTCATACACTTCACGGGAAATCTTCTTCTTTTCTAGAAGTTCCTTTAAAGCCTGGTCTTTACGCCATATCAATGGAATCTTGTCACAGAAGTTGGATGTTTCTATTTTAATTTTTGAGAGGAAAACTGTTTCAGAGCCTTCAATTTTTATGTTATCGGCGGGATGTTTTGCAAATCGCCCGTCGCTTTGTCTGATATAAACGGAGTCTATTCCGCCGTTGGGTTTCACGGCAAAGGATACAACTTCACCTATTACACGTCCATACTCATCTTTCACAATTTTACCGAGAGACAAAAAAAGATTGGGGTCTTGTGGCATAAGGTATTCCTCCAATTTCTAGTTTACGAGGTTCCAGTTGTGGATTTTTCGTTGAGAGGCATCGGGGGTATTCCAGCTGGAAGTTCTGGGAACTTCTCCTTGATTTTCTGTTCTGCGACGGCTGCAGCTTCTGTGAGTATTTTCTGGGCGTCTTCGTTGGCGGTGTCAAAGTTTATTGTAAGTCCTGTGCTTTGTCCAGCTTCTACTATTATGCCGCTTAATAGGTTGCCGATTTGCCCCAACTCCCTTTCTGCTTCAGGGAAAATGTTGGCCATTCCTGTTTTTACTGCTCTGAGGACGCTTACTGCTGGGCCAAGGGTTGAAACTACATCTCCAAGTTCTGATACAGTTCGCAAGCGTAACACGATCTGTTCAAGGGCAAGTCTGGCGTGCATTATCATTCTTTCCATTTTTCTTATCTCTGCTAACTCGTTTGCGAAGACGTTTGCCCGCGCCATGTCATGCTTTGTATAGGCGTCAACAATCCTTGCAAATATTGATTTGTCTCTTTGGCTGAACCGTTCACTTGCCTGATCCAGCTTCTGTATCTGCAGCTCTATGCGCCTAACAGCCATGTCAAGCCGTGGCTTCAATGGACCTGGAGGCCTTACAGCCTCTTTGATACGTTCAGTGAATGGTTGGTCTTCATTCCTCTCTTCCCATCTTTTAGCGAATCTTTCTGACAAGTTTGATTCCTCCGAAAAGAGGCTAAACGCTTAAACAAATCTTATACATTGTTAATATGCGGGAAATATCCACATATATACGTAGAGATATATAGCCTATGGAAAACCGTTTTGAGCTTTAATTTTCCAGTGAAAAGATGTGCTTGCTGTTTTCTTGAGAATAGACAAAAATGTGTAAGTTAGACTAAAAAGAGGCTTAGAATCCAAATCTAGGCTAGGTGGAAAAAATGGGCGAAAGGTTAAAGATATTCGTGTTTGTCGCGGTCCTAGGATTCATCGCAGGAATCATAGCAGACATTACGGCTACATACGTTATTCCAGCGCTTATAGTTCTACTGCCATCGTTAGGTGCCTTCACAAGATACATGCTTTCAGGGATTGCAGGCGCGATCCTCACATTAGTCATTGTAAGCATATGGGCCTATATTACAGGACCACGAGAAACTTAACGAAAAACCCCTCATAACTTTTTACTTCCCTTAGGTTTTTGTAGCGGCGCATATCTTTTGGACTCAGCAGCGGAAAAAATAATCATCCCGTTTTCATCGTACCTCGATTTCCTCATCGTCCATACTCATAGGAAATCGTCCAACTTTATTTACGTTTTCGGAATACTTCAACTCAATAGTTGTCTTTCAATGGTGTAAAATGCAAATGGCGCTTGCATATATAGCGCGCTACAGCGATTGGTTCCAGTAATAGACATTCTTATACTTGTTGTTAATTGGAAACTCAGCATCATCATAGATTATATCCAATCGCAAACCATATTTTTTAAGGAGAAAGCGTGAAAGCTCCCATATTTGTTGGGACTTCTCGTCCGGCCCCCACCAGCCCCAAATTCTATCTTCGGGATGTCGCATTCCCCATCCATAGTTTCTGGGAAGAACCAAAGCGGCTTCCGCCTTTACTGAACCGTAAATCACCTTTGAGTTTTTCACCACTTCATTCCAGAAACACTTTAACATCTCGAAATGCGCGTCTGTCATGATCCCATATGGGCTTTCCATGTTTTCGGCATAGTTGAAGATAATTATGTATTTGGCACCGCATTCATATGCGTCAAGCATTTGCTTATAGATGTTTTCTGCACTATCTAGGTACGGCGGCTGCCTATACTTCCATGTAATAGTTACACCCCAGCTTTTATTCTGCATTTCTGCAGCCCCTATTACAAGGGCGATGTCTTGGGCTAACGTGTGGTTCCAGCCTAGTTGAGCAAGAATCACATCGTAACCTGCCAGGTAATCAAACCAGTAAAGAGCGTAATCAGAGACAAATACGTCGATTGCGTTGGCTTCAAGAAAATCAAATCCGTTGTCTATGTGAAAAAGCTTTACGCATAGTTTTGCAACCTCGTCGTAGGTTAAGTCGTCAAGTGTTAAGTTCCTATGGAAGAGTATAGATTCATTCCAAAGAGTATAGATTCATTCCATTTATAGTCAATGAAGATGCCGCCTGGCTCATCATAATAATATAATATACTCCTGAATTTATCGCCCCATTTCTGCTTCGCCATTTTTATCCATGATAAACGCCATTCTAGATTTTTAAAGGCGAGAACCAGTGAATCCAAATCGCCGAAGAAAACTATTAGGCTAAGCCCCGAGTTAATCGCGTATTCACAAATTTCAGTCATGGCAGTTTCATTGTTGCTAACTGGTCCGGAGAGAAATAACAAAAAGGTTTTTGTAGCCTTTAACACGGTCGATAAGAAGCTTGGCTTCAGCGCTGGTATTCCCGCAGAAAGTGACCCCGGCATAAACATCCGTGGACGCCCCGTTATTTCCAGAATAAGATGAAAAGGAAAAAAAGCCAAAAACAGCATTACGGGTGATGACAATTACAAGAAGCCGAGACTTAGTTTTCATAGTCCAACACTTCAATGTAAAAATTTTGAATTGCGCGCATCACGTTGCCAACCTTTAAGTATTTCATTAAAAGCGGTTACGCGTATATTTTTAATGGTACTGCGGTTTTAATAGTTGTTTTTAGGAAAAGCTTACAGATTTATTTAAAATAGTTTGAAACCATCCTTTGCAGGTAAAACAGCTAAAACCTAATGGCGAAAGCTTTTTGAGAATGGCCTAAAAAGTGGACTGTTCAAAAGAAAATGTTGGAGCGTTTTGAGCCTCTCATAATCCAACAACATAAAATATAACAAAATTATTTATGTTTTAGCAAGCCTTTATGGCGATTGCACAGTGGAAGACTCATGGAAAGAGCAGATGTGGAAAAATATCGCTCAAGAATTGAGAAGGCTTCCAGTTACGGCGAAGTATGGGAGATTGTCAAGGACACTGTAGCCGAGTCTTTGAACCAGCGTAGAGCTGGGATGATGCTTTTTCTTGATGATTTACCTATAAAGTTGGGCGCTTACCACCCCATTGGAACAAACAATATCGTGTTGAATAGGCTTTTGGTTAAAGCCATTGAAGCTTCAACCCAGTCAAAACGCGTTTTAAACGCATTAATCTATAACCTTCTCCTCCATGAGTATCTTCACGCATTAGGGCATCTTTCAGAGTTGAAGGTTAGACAGCTAACTTACCATGTTGCAAAAGAATGCTTCGGCGAAGATCACATTGTCACTGCAATTGCAAGAAGCAGCCCATGGGCTCTGCTTAAAGGGATACCTTTGGACAAAAATAAGGCTTCAGAACGTGTGTTGGAGATAGTTAAAGACTTTGAAAAGGCTGATCGAAACTACATAGTTTAAACATTATACTCCTTGCGTTTAAAGCGGTAAAACCTCCATAAGATATCCAAAATTTTCAAGAAGCCATAAAAGATTGCCCCTAAAATCAGCACGAATTTTAATAAAGTGCACAGCTAAACATTTTCGCTGGTGTCGGCATGGTTGAGGAAAAATCTGAAATATCGGAACTTAAACCTACTTTGGGACTCTTTGACGCTACAGCTTTAAGCGTTGGTGCAATAGTAGGCGCAGGCATTTTCGTTATAACGGGTATTGCGGCGGGATTGGCCGGCCCCGCCTTAACAGTTTCTATGCTTATTGCTGCGGCCATCTCCATGTTTACGGCTTTGAGTTTTGCTGAATTAACCGCTTGGCAGCCAAGAGAAGGAAGCATTTATGAGTATGCGTATCAGCTTATTTCGCCGTTTGCTGGTTTTTTGACTGGATGGATGTGGATGACATCGAATACTTTTGCTGGTGCAGCTGTATCTCTCGGCTTTGCTAATTATCTCTGCACTTTATTTCCAGTTCTCCCAGTTAACTGGGTTGCCGCAGCGCTTTGTATACTTTTCACCATGCTTAATTTTTTGGGAATACGTCAGTCAGCCCTCTTAAACAATGTTCTTGTGGCAGCTAAACTTTCCATATTGGGGTTTTTTGTGGTTTATGGTTTAATGTATGTGGATGCATCGAATTTCGCCGCATTTAACCCCCTTCAGTGGGGCGTTCTTTCAGGCGCTTTTTATATTTTCTTTGCTTATGGAGGGTTTGCAAGAGTTGCTGTGGTGGCAGAGGAAGTTAAAGACGCGAAAAAGAATGTACCTAGGGCCATATTGATTTCTCTGGCAATCTCCACGGTGGTTTATATTTTTGTAGGTTTGGTGGCTGTGGGGCTTATAGGGGCGCCTAGGCTTGCAGCGTCAAACTCTCCTTTAACAGAGGCTATAGGCGCCACGGGAAACAGCCTTGCAGCTTACACGGTTTCCGCTGGAGGCTTAACCGCAACGGCAAGTGTTCTGCTAACGTCGATTTTAGGGGTTTCCCGCATGGCATATGCCATGGCGAGAAGAAAAGACTTGCCACAAGCCCTAAAAAATTTACACGTGAAATACAATACGCCTTACTATTCAATTTGGATTGTAGGCACTTTGATGGCTTTACTTGTCTTATTTGTGGATATGGCAAAAGTTGTAGCTGTAAGCACTTTCGCACTGCTTTTTTATTATAGTTTAGCAAATGTTTCTGCCTTACGGCTAAACACTGAAAGAGTTTACCCTAGGTTTGTGCCATTTTTGGGTGCAGCTACTTGCCTAATGCTTCTGACTTTTACATCTTTAGCTTCGCCGCAAGCATGCATAGCTGGAATTGCCGTGCTTGCAGCCGGCGCTATATACTATCGGGTCAAAAAGAAATTATTTGATGCGTTCTAAATTTTTGAAGGAAAAAGGTTTAACCACATCCACGTTTAGAGAGGATAGGAAGCTTTTGAAAAGTGAAATGTTTGAGCCGAATAACTTTTCGACTTCGCTGGTGAATTGGGAGAAGTCTGTTAAGTTTTTATGAACTGAAACCAAGAGCAGCGTATTTCCATCTAAGCCTCGGCCGAATCCTGCAAAGAGTATTTTTGGGTTTTTAGAAACCCACTCTTTGAACTCTGGGGTTATGTTTGCTTTGACAAAGTTTAGGGCTAAGACTTCGAAGCCGAGCTTTTCAAGGGCTGGCATAACCGTGTATTCGCGTATATACTCTTGCTTTTCAAGGGTTTTCCGCATCAGCGTTATTGTCGGCTGGGAAACCCCTACAACTTTTGCAAGTTCCCTATCGCTTCTCTTGGAATCCTTCATTAACTCGTAAAGGAGATCAACCATTTTCTGTTTTGCCATAGCCTACGAATGACATCCCACTTCAATAAAAGTTTTCTGCTAGGCTATCGCCGCTCTTTTCGCTTAAGCATGTTCTCCAGTATAGGCTGTAACTTCTCGTTTTCAGCTTTGATCCGCTCTTTGCCCAACGCATTCATCTGCTCAGTCATTTCGCGGATAAGCTCTGCAAACTTGACGCCTTCTGCGGCTGAAACATATTCCACGCGGAACCTTTCAGGGCTTAAGCCCAGCTTATGCAGCATGGGCGCCAAGGCATCCATACGGGCTTTCATCTTCCAGTTTCCACTTATATAGTGACAGTCGTAGGGCAGGTGACATGCAGCCACCAAAACCATGCCAGCGCCAAGTCTGAAGGCTTCAAGCACAAAGTCGCGGTCAACCCTTCCTGAACACATGACCCTTATAGGGCGAATAGTGGGCGGATATTCGAAACGGCTTGTTCCCGCTAGGTCTGCGCCGGCGTAACTGCACCAGTTGCAGAGAAAAGCCAAGATCTTCTCCTCGGGATTCTTTTCTAAGGCTGTTCGCAGCTGAGCAAGTATTTGAGCATCGGTGAAATGCATCTGCGTTATAGCGTCGGCTGGACATTCGGCGACGCATGTTCCGCAGCCGTGGCACATTGCGGTTATGACTTGTGCGGGCTGTTTTTCTTCAGCTTTTATGGCTCCGTATGGACAGCGTTCGGCGCATATGCCGCATTTTGTAGCGACGTTTCTGCACTTGCTTGGATCCACGACGGCGATTATGGGTTCGATCTTCCATTTAGGCTTGGAAAGCACTGTTGCCGCTCGTGAGGCTGCACCGCACCCTTGGGAAACGCTGTAGGGTATGTCCTTCGGCCCTTGGCATGCTCCGGCCAGGAATATGCCGTCTGTAGGCGCGTCTAATGGCTTAAGTTTTGGATGACTTTCCATAAAGAAGCCATCTGCGCCCCTTGTTAGATTGAGTATTCGTGCAACTTCTTCCGTGCCCCTCTTTGGTATGGCTGCCGTTGCCAAAACAACCATTTCAGCTTCGACTTCTATAGGAGTGCCGAGGTTAGCGTCTTCCGCATGGATAACAAGATTCTTTGTTTCTGGCACTTCGAAGATGCGGCTTACTCGTCCGCGGATGAAGTTTACGCCTAGTTCCCGGGCTCTCTGGTAGAATTCTTCGAAGCCTTTGAAGTTGGTTCGCATGTCCATGTAGAAAACGTAGACTTCCACATCGTCCTTGTATTTCTCTTTAAGCTGGACAGCATGTTTAAGCGTGTACATGCAGCAGAAGTTTGAACAATAAGGATACTTGTTCCTGTCCCGCGAGCCCACGCATTGAATGAAGGCTACACTGTGGGGTTTCTGTCCATCAGAGGCCCTAACAACTTTCCCGCCAGTAGGTCCCGCTGCAAGGATAAGCCTCTCAAACTCTAAGGATGTTATCACGTTGGTGTATTTGCCATATCCGAAAAGCTGGTTGTCATAGGGCAGGTAAACATCATAGCCGGTGGCGACGATTATGGCGCCCACTTCGAGTTCAATTTCTTCGGGTTTTTGGTCGAAGTTTATAGCTTGCCTTGCCCCACACGCGTCAACACACCTGTAACATTCAATGCAGTAATCCTTGTTAATGGTGTAAACCAAAGGCACAGCCTGGTCGAAAGGCACTGAAATAGCCTTTCTAACGCCCAAGCCCATATCCCATTCATTGGGGTATTCAATGGGGCAGACGTCTTTGCATTCGCCGCAGCCTGTGCAGTTTTCAGCTATAACGTACCGCGGGTTTTTCCTAATCTTAACTTTGAAGTTGCCTATAAAACCGCTCACGCTTAGCAAGTCTGCATAAGAGATTATTTCGATGTTGGGGTGTCTTCCCACATCAACCATTTTTGGGCCTTCAATGCAAATGGAACAGTCTAATGTTGGGAAAGTCTTGTCCAGCTGTGCCATGTGGCCGCCTATGCTTTCGCTTTTCTCAAGCAAGTAAACCTTAAAGCCCATTTCAGCCAAATCCAAAGCTGCATTCATTCCGGCTATGCCGCCGCCTATAACCAGCGCCTTGTTTGTAACAGGAACTTCGATGGTTTGTAGGGGCATAAGCAGCCTAGCCTTTGCCACAGCCATCTTTATAAGGTCTTTAGCTTTTTCCGTAGCCTCTTTAGGCGTGCTTGGATGGCACCACGAAGAAAACTCGCGGATGTTCGCCATTTCAAAAAGGAACGGGTTTAAGCCGGCTTCTGAAACTGTTCGGCGGAATGTGGCCTCATGCATCCGCGGCGAACATGCAGCCACGATAACACGGTTAAGCCGGTGCTCCTTTATGCCTTTTCTGATTTCCTCTTGTCCTGGGTCTGCGCATGTGTAACGGTTGTCCTTAACGTAAACCACGTCTGGAAGGGTTTTTGCAAACTCTACAAGTTCTTTAATGTCTAATACGCCAGCTATGTTTAGGCCGCAGTGGCATATGAATACGCCTATGCGGAGCTCTTCTGGTTTGTTTTGATTTTGAACTCCTTTCTGGGCCATTTTACACTATAGCCTCCTTATACTTGAAACGTTTTTCAACGGATTCCACAGCTTTGCTGGAACCTTTAGCCTTCAACTCTTTAGTTATTTCAAGAGGTGAAGCTAACCTTTCCAGAGCTTTGTTCCAAGCTCCAGAACGGACTGGGGTATGCAATATTTTTGTTCTTTTAAGCTCTAAGGCTTCGCTAACTGGGCAAACCACTTTGCAAGCTCCACAATAAACGCAGAAAAGTTCGTTAACATGCACCTTATTATCGGCTTCTGAAAGGTAAAGCGCCCCGGTTATTGGGCAAACATCCAAACAGTCTTTGCAGCCCTCTGGACATTTTTCCTGGTTTATGCGTAGCTTTCCATAAAAGCTCTTCCGCACGTGAACTAGGCCTTTTGGGCATTTGAATTCGCATATTCTACATGTGGGGCAACGTTCTTTTTCAATGTCCACTTTAACCTTAAGCCATTCCCTTTCAAAAGGGGTTAAAGCAGTTAAGTCTTCCACGGGTTTTCCATCAGTCTTCAACTTTGTAACCTTGATAAGGTTTAGGGGGCAAGCCTCCTCGCATTCCACACAGTCCATGGGGCATTTACTTGAGTCTACTTGTATGTCACGGATTAGCTGTGGAAAACTTTCCTTTTCAACGAGGGATAATGCATGTTTTCCGTTAATGGTTACTTTAATTGCACCGTAAGGGCAGAGGATGTCGCATATTCCGCAGAAATTACACTTTTCTAGGTTTATGTCAACCTTGGCATGCTGCGCTTTACCATCAAGGGTTTTAGGCTTTTTTTCAAGTTTGATAGCCTCTTTGGGACAAGCAAGACTACAGATTTCACAGCCAACACATAAGCCTCTATTAAGGTTTAGCTTATAATTTTTAACGTGTAAAATCCATTCAAGGGTTAAAGTTTCAGCGGTTTCCTTTTTTGAGGTTTTCAATGGCATCCTTAAATCACCAAAGTTCAAGCGACTTCAAGGCAGCCACTTCGGTTAAGACTATAGTTCTAACATTTTGCTTTCATATATAGTTTAAGCAGCCTCAAAGCAAAAATTAATCTCAAATTTTTGTGCAAGCAGCCACGTAACATTTCAGGCTTTCATCACCATCTCTAATTTCAATCACGTTTAGGCAAAGTTTACGTATAAGCCCTTCAAAAAACTCTAATGAAAACTTTTTCTTCAACCCGGTAACAACAATTACAGCACCTTTTCCAGCCACCCTAATGGCTTCAACTAAAGTTTTTTCAGGGTTAGGCGTGTTCTGAATTAAAGTAATAGCGAAAACATGGCTAAAAACAGCGTCTTTAAAGGGCATGTAGTCCGCGTCAGCCAAAACCAAGTGCACGTTACCGAATTTTTCGGAACATCTTTTCGCCTCAGCTAAAGTTTTCCTTGAAATATCTAATCCAACAATCATTCCAGCTTTATCTGCTATATAATTGAAAAGTAAGCCTGTTCCACAGCCATCGTCCAAAACCAAACTATTTCTTTCCACTTTTAAGCTTTCCAAGATTTTTAAGGCTGCCTCGATTTTCGCAGCTTGTTCCTCCGCGTAACGCATGTTGTAAATTTCTGCTGTCAAATCGTAACGGCGCATGACGCTGCGTTTTTACTCCATTCAGTCATACGGGCTCTTCAGAAATCTTATGTACTAAAGAAGGGTTCTAAAACTATTTTGGCTGAAAACGTGTCGAATTCCAAGCCTTTAACTGTTTCAGTCTGTCCAAACATAGACGAAGCGGAAAAAATCGTTAAAGAGGCAATTTCTCAACGTAAAACATTGCTTGTGGTTGGCAACTGTTGGGTTAGCTATTTGGGCAGGGCAAGCTCCAAGCTTGAACCCGGCGAACGCATATTGATGGTGAAAGAGGACGGTTCTCTGCTGGTTCACCGTTCAATAGGCTATGAACCGGTTAACTGGCAACCTCCAGGGTGTATATTCCACACAAGCGTAAAAGGAAGCATACTAGAGATTAATGCGATTAGGCGAAAGCCGCCGGAATCTGTTAAAGTGTTTTTTGACAAGATTCTCATGGTTTCCGCCCTAAGCCTAAAGGATTCCGGAGAATTCGCATCATATGCAAGCGAAGAAGACATGCAGAAAGCCATTCTTTTAGAGCCTTCGCTGCTGGAGGAAGATTTCAAACCTATAAGCTATGAGAAAAAAGTGGAACCAGGGTTTGTGGACGTCTACGGCGTTGACAAGAATGGACGGTTTGTAGTTGTTGAAATTAAACGCAAAACAGCCGGCAAAGAGGCGGCGTTTCAGCTTGCCAAATATATAGAAGCGGTTAAAAGCCGAACAAACCGTGAAGTACGCGGAATCCTCGTGGCGCCAAACATAGCCAAAGACGTGCAGAGGCTTCTTGAAACTCTAAAGCTGGAGTTTAAACCTTTAAACCCTAAAAAGTGTACGGAAATCTTGAAAAAGGCTGAAACTAGGCGACTTGAAACCTTTTTCCAGGAGGAAAAACCTAAGTGATTAGGCGAATTTTGCCCTTAGCCTTTGACAGTTTCGGCGTCCGCTCAATGGCAACTTTCGTGGAAACAGACGACTTGAAAATCCTAATAGACCCAGGAGCGTCTTTGGCACCATTACGCTATGGTTTAGAGCCTCACCCCCTGGAGTGGCAGAGGCTTGACGAGTCATGGGCGCTTATAAAGGAGCAGGCTGAAGACGCTGAAGTGCTTATTGTAACCCATTACCATTACGACCATCATGACCCAGACTATCCAGAGCTTTACAGCGGAAAAATAGTTTTCATAAAACACCCAACACAGAACATAAACAGAAGCCAAAAAGAAAGAGCAGCCCTCTTCCTAGAAGCAATAAAAGGGTTGCCGAAAAAATTGGAAAACGCGGACGGCCAAAGCTTTCAGTTTGGCAAAACACGCCTAAGTTTTTCAAAGGCGGTTTGCCACGGCACAAACCCGCGATTGGGCTACGTAACAGAAGTGAGCATAAAGTGTAACAGTGAAAAGTTTTTGTACACCTCCGACGTTGAGGGTCCTTCTCTCGAAGATCAAATAAACTTTATTTTAGAAGAGAAGCCTGACATCCTCTTCGTTGACGGTCCGATGACATATATGCTTGGACACCGTTACTCGTTCAAAAGCTTGGAAATAGCCAATGAAAACCTTGTCAGAGCCTTAAAAGAGACAAGCCTCCACACTATGGTTTTGGATCACCATTTTTTAAGGGATTTAAACTATAAAATGCGGATAAAGCCCGTATATGAAGAAGCGGAAAAACGCGGGGTTAAAGTTGTCACGGCAGCTGAATTTTCTGGGAGAAAGATTGAGATGCTTGAAGCTTTAAGGAAAGAGCTCTACGCGAAATACGGCGAAAAAGAGTTTAAGGCTGAAAAAAGAAAACTGAGAGAAGAATAACTGCCTAAACGAGAAGCACTGCAAGTATTCCGCTTAGGAAGACGCCGTCGAAGGTTCCAGCCCCGCCTATGCTTGCTATTTTGGCGCCAAGCTTTGGAATTTTATGCAAATTAGCTATGTCCGCACCTATCAGCGTGCC
The DNA here is from genome assembly GCA_009889605.1 of Candidatus Bathyarchaeota archaeon. Taxonomy (GTDB): domain Archaea; phylum Thermoproteota; class Bathyarchaeia; order Bathyarchaeales; family Bathycorpusculaceae; genus WUQU01. The sequence goes on from WUQU01000239.1 coordinate 19,047, forward strand.
AAGCACTCCTGAAGTGTAAGCTATGACAGCCCGCGCGCCCGAAGGCAAAACATAAGCCACAAGAGCAGCTGCCAAAGGTGGAATAAAGGCTGGCGTGGCGATTCCTAAACCTTTCACAGGCCTTGCAACCAAATGCGTCACCACCGCAACTATGAAAATCCCTGCTAAAGCATAAATCAGCGTTGAAGGCACCTTCCAAAGGAGATATACGGAAACCAGCGTGGGGATTAGGGCTCCACCCATATTTATGGCGACAATTGTTGTAAATTCCTCATAGTCAAACTCGGGAACTTTGAAAACTATTCCGAAGAAGCTTATGTACTCTTCTCTAACTATTGGGATTACTGCCTTAAGCCTCAACAAGGGAATGTTAATGTAGCTTCCAACGAATGTTGCTACAAGAATCAGAATAGCCATTTGGGAACTGAAGCCCATCTGCCTGAAAGCAAGTCCAACAGCGCCCACAAAAAGTAAGCCTACAATCAAGACAAGAAGCAGAAACAGAATTGCAAATATTTTGTAGCTGTGGGGGCAATATATGGTTCGTCTACTCAAGCAGTAACACCACAACATCACTGCCATTTAACAGCAGAATTATAAAAGACTTGCCCAATAACATAGGCATAGTAGGGAAAAATTAAATAAAAGTTAGACGGTTTGGCTTAGGGCGTCGGGCATATGAACATTTGGAAAAATATCCCATGCGGTGATAAACCTCCAGAACTCTTAAACATGGTAGTGGAGGTTGTCAGCGGTTCAAGGGACAAATACGAATTCAACATCAAGTGGGGAGAATTTGTTCTAGACCGCATAATACCTTCATCCGTCGTATTCCCAGTGGAGTACGGTTTTGTTCCACAAACATGGTTTGATGATGGAGACCCCTTGGACATAATGGCTTTAAGCTACGAACCCCTCGAAGTAGGATGCATAGTAAAAGTCAGGGTAATAGGCGCATTAGTTGTTGAAGACGAAAACGGCATAGACCCCAAAATATTATCTGTACTGGTCAACGATGCAAGATTCGATGGATATAAGGACATAAGTGATGTCCACCCCCATAAACTTAGGGAAATTCAAGAATTCTTTGAAACATACAAGCGGTTGGAACCTCATAAATGGGTGAAAATCAAGGAATGGAAAAACGCCGAAGAAGCTAAAGAAATCGTAAACTACGCGATTAAACGGTTTAAGGAACTTAACGTGAAGTAACCTTAATTTTGGAATAGACGGGAACTGTCTAGGCTAATTTTTCACTGAAGGCAGCGTACTCTTTATCTGAAAGCCAACCCTCAAACTTCAGTTTTTCCAGTCCAGTCTTGATTTCTTCCCGCGCAGAAGCCCCTTTTAGCACATCAGTTTTTTCACCAGTTTCATAGATTTCCCTTGCAAACGCCGCGTCCTTTTCAATTAAAGGCAAAAGGCCTTCCAAAAGCGATGTAACCGCCTTAAATCTTGGAACTAGAAGTTGCTTAACTTTTGCTTTTCCAAGGGTGCCTTTAAGTTTTGCAATAAAGCTCATGCTGTTTGCAACCGAAGGCGGAAAAACAAGGTACCGCCGCTTAGTCTCGAACTGGTAACAAACCAAGTAGAATGGAACATAAACCAAATTTACTGTTTTATATTTCTGCTGAATTCCAAGCTTGTCAATGCTTAGGAGGTCTGCCTCTCTAAGCTTAACCACATTGTTTATTTGTTGGATTATGCTTGCGGTTAAACCCTCAAGCCTTTCTATCTCCTCTTCGTGAATTTGTATTTTGGCTTCTCGTGAAGATTCAAGTTCAAGAAGATCCTTTTTTGCCTCTTTAATCCGTGCTTCCCATTCGGATCTCAGCTTAAAGGTTTCAAGAGACTTGCTTTCCTCAACTGCCTTTATTCTTTCTTCAATAGTTTTGATCTGCTTTTCGATTTCGGAAAGCTCTTTTTTGGTTTCATTCGCCTTCTCTTTCCATTTTCTCTCGCCTACAACATCGTCGTTGGCAGCGCATGTTTTAGCTTCTATGTTGCATCGTTCAATTTTTTTGATGGCTTGCTCCTTAAGTTTTTCAAGTTTCACCTGTTCCTTTTGCAATGGAAGAAACTGTTCTTCAAATTTTTTCGTTAACTTAACTATCTGTTCATCGTACTCCTCGTTTATACGCTTAAGTTTCGGAGCCACAATTTCTTCTTGCTTTTTAATTTTTTCGCCAAATTCTTCTTTAATAGCCCTTATTTTGCCTCGTATGGTTTTAACAAGGTTTCGGGTTGTCCGGCTAAGCTGTTTCATACTTTCGTGGAGTACCGCTAGGTCTGCCTTGAAGTCTGATCTGAGTTTTTCCAGCTCTTGAATTGTATGCGTGATAGCCGTTTCATCGATTACAGGGGGTAGAAAAACCATTTTAGGCGATGATTCTTCGACTTCTCTTGCCTCTGATAGGTATTGTTCAAATTCGCTGAGAAATCCTTGTTCCGAGATTAAGGCTTCAATGCTCATTGCCTTTTCGTCGCTGGACACTTGGAAATAGCTTAGATTGTCTGAAAGAAAAGCCAGGTAAGTTTCCAGCGTTCTTGAACTTCTCTGCATGTTTTCAAGGAAAGTTTCAGCCTCAGGTATACCCCTATAAGTTAATTGGTGAGTTTTTGTTTTTAACCCGTCAAAAATTAAGTTCAGCTTATTCCAGGGGACAAGCCAAATTGGGTAAAAGAGTTTTGTTAAGAAAACTGTTTTCTCTTCGGGCTTCTTTAATATTAGGCCGCCGCCTTTTTGCCTTTCCAGTTCAGCGAAACAATAAAGGGAGGCTTTTTCCATTTCATCCATAAAGGGTTCAGTGCGGTTTTCAGCTAAAACTGAAAAAGGAAGAACTTTTTTTGAAGTTTCCTGAGACAAGAGTTCACCATCACTAAATGTTAACTAAATCGGTTTAAATATCTTGCTTTGTGCCACAATCATGGTGTCAACAGAGTCAAAATTGTAACAATATCAAGTTAATGCTTTTCAAGAAAATCGGTTATTCTTTTTTGGAAAAGTGTGTTTTTCAAAAGTTCGCTTTGCATTATCCACCGTTGGATAGGAATTTGGAACCTGCTTGCAACAAAGTTTAAGGCTTCTTCGAGAGTTTTAAAGGTGAAGGGTTTTTGGCGCATGGCGTTTCTAACATTTTCTCTCACCTGCCAGACGCCGACGGGCATTATGTAGCCTGGGCGTGCTTCTCTAAGAATTATAACTGTGGCTTGACGCTGCTCTTTAACGAGTTGTTCGCACACAGCCAAACGTGCAGCATAATAGCATCCGCCGATCTCTGCGTAAGTTGTTCTTCCCTCATAGCCTTCCCAGTCGGAGTACATGACGACGTTTCTGCCATGGGGGTTCCAAACAGTGCCGGGATACCATGCCTCTATGGACTCGTAGCTCCACCTGCCCGGAATCATTAAAACTTCGAAAACATTGTCTAAATAGTGGGATTCGTAAACGCGGAATTCGCTTATTTCTGGAAAAGTCTTAACCTTCTCCATCAAATCTTTGGAGAGTATGCTGTCGACGGCTGTTATGCTCCATCGGGTTGGCACGAGACGCCGGTTCTTTGCTAAACCGAAGGCGCCGACGCTGAAAGCCCGTTGAATCTTGGTCACCAAGACACCTTTTCGGTAAAGCTCCAAAACAGCTTCTGCAGCTTTCAAATCTGTATCAGTGTAAGCCTTTTCTATTTGGTGATCCCAGCGGGTGTTTCCAACGCGCAAGTCGCGTATGGGTGCAGAAGGCCCGAAAGGCTGAACCTCGTCGTCTAAAACTATAAAACCCTTCGGCTTCTTTTTCAAAAGAAGTTCCACGTCGACGGGGTTTACGGCCAGAGCAAGTTCGCGGGTTTTCTCAATTATTTTTCCAGCTTTTTCAAATTTTTGCACATGAACGCGGTGTTTGCCGCGGATAAGCATGGAGCGGAAGCCGACAATTTCGTCTATGGATTTTCCAAACCAAAACTCTGGCAAGTCGTATAGGCTTGTGTCTTCCATTACAGGCGGTACTAGAGGGCCAGCATAAACATAGGGATAGCCTATTCTGCCAACAAAAACGCTTGGCGGAGAAGCACCAGCAACATCTTCACTTTGCATTAAAGGGACGCTTCGCATGAAAAAGTTGGCTTTAACAACTATGGGGCAGCGGGTTTTCCCGCATAGGAATCTTGCGCCTTTACATGCTGCGCATAAGCCGCTTCTTGAAGCACGTACTAAAAGCTGGCTTTCACCATAATTTATATCTGATGGAAGCCCAGAGCCTTTTAAAACGTCAAGTAACCAAACGTTTGGATATGCTCTATCTCCGCGCTTATGAGAAACATCCAAGTTTAATCTTGAAATTTCAAACAAAAACTTGTTCATATGCTTTCTGGAACAAAAATTTTACAGTTTACCTACTTGAAAAACGAAAAAGGGGATACGGAACAGAGGATCCGCATATGAATAGAAACATTTATCAATATCTATATATCAATTTTAGCGAACAAACACGGAAAACATGAAGAGAGATGGATCTCAAAAACTTTTACTTCAAAATGAAGCTGAAAACAAACCCAATAATTGACGATACCACGCTTAGAGACGGCATTCAAATGCCGGGCTTAGCCGTGGATCCCGAGGACGCTGCGAAAATAGTTGAACTTCTCAGCGAAGCAGGCGTTGAAAGGGTTGAAATTTTCCACTATCAGAAGCCTGATAAAAAGGCGGCAAAACTTATCTTGGGCATGGGTTTGAATATCAGAGTGGCCGGATGGTGTAGGGCAAATAAAGAAGACATAGACAGCGCTGTGGAATGCGGTTTCCAAGAGGTGGGCATTTCACATCCGGTTTCTTATATCCATTTCAAGGCAAAGTGGCCTGATAAAACGCCTGAACAACTTCTAGAGAAGGTAGTCAACGTTGTTGAATACGCTGCCAAAACCTGTGGGCTTAGAACGTTTGTCCATGGAGAGGACAGCACGAGAGCTGACTGGGAGTTTGAAAAGAAATTTATAAACGCCGTAGCCGAGGCAGGCGCCGAATGTTATCGCATCTGCGACACTGTTGGAATAGGCCTTTCAGATCCTAAAGCACCTTTGCCCAATGGTATTCCGGCAAAAGTGAAGGCGGTAAAGAAGGAGACAAAGATAAGAAGCATTGAAATTCATGCTCACGACGACTTCGGAAACGCCGTGGAAAACACGATGGCAGCTATTAAGGCGGCCTCAGGCGTGTGGGACACCATCTACGCAAGCACAACTTTTCTTGGAATAGGGGAACGGGCCGGGAATGCGGAGACGGAAAAGGTTCTCATGAACCTTTACATGCATTACGGAGTTAAAAAATTTGAAGGAAAAACCCAGAAGCTTAAACATATAGCGGAGTTCATAAGCCAAGCTACAGGCTATGTTGTTCCGCCTAACAAGGCCATAGTGGGCGATTATGGCTTCGCCCATGAATCAGGAATCCACACGCATGGAGTGCTAAATGATCCATGGACATATGAACCTTATCCTCCTGAGCTTGTGGGAAACACGCGGCGGATAACCATCGGGAAACACTCTGGGAAAAGTGTGATTAAACACAAGATCATGGAAATTACAGGTAAAACGCCAGACAGCGAAGCCTTGACAGCGGTTGTGGAAAAAGTTAGAGAAATCTACGAAAACGGAAGAAAAGCCTCATTGAGAGAAGAGGAATTCAAAGCAATATTGAAGGAACTGAAAATAATTTAGGACATTTGAAACGGAAAACATGTCGGCACTTACAAGACATTGTGCCAAAATGAAGATAAAATATTTAACTGGATTATTCTGCTGAATAAGGTATTGTTGGGAAACCATATGACTGAAATCGGTAAAAGGATAAGAATTGACAGGATAATGAACCGGAACACTGGAAAAACGGTTATAATCCCAATGGATCACGGGATCACCGTTGGCCCCATTAAGGGATTATATGACATGAAGACCATTGTGAATAAAGTTGCAGAGGGAGGAGCCAACGCAGTATTACTGCACAAAGGCATTATAAGGGCGGGTTATAGGGGTTATGGCAAAGACATAGGCCTAATTATGCATATATCTGCAAGCACGGCGCTTGGACCGGACCCCAATGCTAAAGTGCAGGTGGCAGATGTTGCGGAAGCCATTAAACTTGGCGCCGACGCGGTTTCAATCCACGTGAATGTAGGGTCAAAAACGGAGCAGGAACAATTGAAACTATTGGGCAAAACGGCGAAAATATGCGAAGACTGGGGAATACCTCTTCTTGCGATGATGTATCCGCGGGGAGACAAAATAAAAAACGAGTATGATGTGGAAGTGGTTAAGCATGCTGCCCGCATAGGAGCAGAATTGGGCGCAGACATTGTAAAGACAAACTACACGGGAAGCGAAGAAACCTTCAGAGAAGTCGTTAAGGGATGCCTTGTGCCTGTTGTTATGGCAGGCGGACCCAAAACAAACACGGATGAAGAGTTCTGCAAAATGGTTTACGATTCTATACGCGCTGGCGGTGCTGGAGTGGCAGCTGGAAGAAACGTTTTCCAACACGAAGACCCCACAAGCATGGTTCGAGTTTTATGCGGCATCGTCCACGAAGGCTTGGATGTCAAAACTGCCTTAGAGAAATACATGAAAAAACAGTAGATGCTTAAAATTATACTGAAGTCAGAAAAGGAGAAAAATGGTTACAAACGGCGGGTTTTTACTTTAAGTATTTCTCCAGATATTTTATTGCTTCTTCGACGCTGTTAAAACCATATTCCACTTTGTTGAACTGTTTCTTGAAGGCTATCACTTCTTCTTTGACTTCCTGCGGCTTGCGCTTATACTTTATTACGCTTAGCATTAGGTCGCATAAGTATTTGATGTCGCTTTCTTTGAAGCCTCTGCGGGTTACATCTTGGAAGCCTATTCTAATTCCTGACGGGTTTTCACGGTTATTTTGATTGTCATATGGCAAGAGGTTTCTGTTTAGGATTATGTTGGCTTCTTCCAAGTCTTTGGCAACTCTTTTTCCGCCTCCATATTCGCGGACGTCTACGGCTAGTTGATGAGACCTTGTGAAGCCTTTGTCTTCGCCTAAAACTTTAAGCCCATTTTCGTACAGGTATTGGCCTGCTGTTTGCGCGTTTTTGACAGTTTGCCTAGCTAATTCTCTGCCGAAAAGTTTCAGTTCGATGGTTGCCACGCTTACGGCGGGCAGTCTAGCCAGATGCACGTTAGACGTGCTTAGCGGGAACACGGTGTGCTGGACGCCTTTTATGGCCTCTTCCATGCGGCTGTTTTTCAATTCTGCGAGTATGAGGCCGCCTTGAGGCCCTGGAAACGTTTTATGGGTTGAAGCTGTTACAAAGTCTGCGCCTTCCCTTAGCGGGTCTTGGAATTCGCCTCCAGCTATTAGGCCTAAAACATGTGCTGCATCATAAACCACATAGGCGTCTACTTCTTCTGCAACGCTTTTTAACTCTTTAACGGGATGGGGAAACAGGAATAGGCTTGCGCCGAGAGTTACTAGGCCAGGCCTAGCTGCCCGTATTATGTCTGCGGATCGGTCTACATCTATGTTTAATTCTTCCACATCATAAGCGAGATTTATTATTTCTAAACCTAAAACTTGCCCAGCCAAGCCCGTATAGTCGTGGGATATGTGGGCACCACAGCTCAACGGTGCTACAACCATTTTCCTATTCTTTGTCACTGTTGAAAGGCCCTTAAACGTAGCCAAGTTTGCGTGGGTTCCGGAAACTAGGCGCACGTCTGTCCAGTTGCAGTTAAACAGGTTTTTAACTAGGTCAGCTGCACAGTTTTCAATTATTGTTATGTATTTCTGTCCTTGATAGTATCTTGCTTTAACGTGGCCTTGAAGGTCGTTTTCGCCTTCAGAGTAGCGGCTTTCAAGATCCATGCATAGCCTAAGCATTTCCTTAACTGCCGGCGACTTCATTCCTTCACTTGCTATGAGGTTTATGCATTCCAAATCGCGGTATTGCTCATGGGCGCGGCTGGCTTCCACAAGGTCTATGAATAGTTTGGCAAACTCTTCCATCTTTATCATCTCTAGGTTAAAGTTCAGATGGCAAAATGCAGATTCCCTTTATAATTGTTTCGATAAGCAGCATATCCATGCCTTGAAAGCCTTATTAATTGAATTCAACAAAAGTTGGAGTATAAGAAATTAAAATGAGGAAAAGGGGGGATAAATTGTCTAAAATTTTGGTGGTTTATGACAGTTTAACAGGTAACACTGCAAGGGCGGCTGAGTTGATAGCTGAGGGAGCAAAATCCGTTAAGGGAGTGAAGGTTGAACTTAGAAAGGTTGACGCGGTTTCTGTGAAAGAAGTTAGCGAAGCTAACGCTGTAATTCTGGGATGCCCAACCCACGGGTTTACTGCAAGCGAAAAAATGAAAGCTTTGCTGAACAAGCCGGAAATCCGAGAGGCGTTAAAAGGCAAAACTGGAGCCATATTCGCCTCATGCCGCCTAACTCCCAGAGCATTAAAATGGCTTGAAAAAACACTAGAAAGCCTAAACTTCAAATTGATAGGCAAACTGGGAGTGCGCGGTTCACCTAAAGGCGAAAAGGAAAACATGTTCAAAAACCTTGGAAAACAAGTAGCTGAACAAATAAAATCAGAAAGAGCGTAAATGGCGCCCTGGCCGGGATTTGAACCCGGGTCCAGCGGGCGACAGCCGCTTATACTAGACCGGACTATACTACCAGGGCTTTCAACAAATTAAAGGTGCTGAAAAGAATAGAGAAAAAGTTTGGTTTATTAAGTTTTCTTGGCTTTTTCATGCTCATTTTCCATGTTTGTTTTTCTTGACGTGTATAATCCTATGAAGACTAGGGCTGCGCCTGCTATTTGGATAAGGTTCATGCTTTCAGAGAGGAATATCCATGCGGTGGATATGCTATAACGGTTATTAGATACTCATATAGGGATGTGCGGGCGCTGCCTATGCGGCTTACACCCGTATACCATATGGCGTAGCCTAAGGCTATGGCGAGACACGCGGAAAAGGCGAGGCTTAGCCACCCCTGCGTCGGAATAGCATTCCAGTCTTGTAGGGCTATGGATGTAATTGAGGCTAAAACCAGCATGGGGGTGCCCAT
>WUQU01000240.1 GCA_009889605.1 Candidatus Bathyarchaeota archaeon
AATGAAATCAAGAAATTTAAATCTGCAAGAAACAGTAAACAGATGATTCCTTTTTATTGAACTGAATAACCTCCGCGAACCATGACGGTTACGTTATAAGTCTGCCCTTCCTGTACTTGTATCCCTCTACCATCACGCGGGAAAGATAACAGATGATTTTTCTTCACCGCCTGATTATGGAAAATTTCCGTTCCATCTGTAATATCAATAGCCCCGCTGGCATCCATACTGTAAACGACAGCATAGCCATTACGAACGATGAACTCAGCACCCGCTTTGGCAATGAGCTTCTTGCCTGGTTTTAGTTCGACTACCTTAACTTCATTATTGGCAGCGGTGGTGGTGTCGGTCGGTGCGCTCGCAGTTGGAGCGGTTGTCTTTGTTGCCTCATCTTTCTTATCTGACGTTGTATTGCTGCCACTCGAAGGAACATTTCCTCCAAGTGCTTTGGCGATCTGTTCATCTACGTAGCTCTTGGTTACGACCGGATCATTAGCCGTTCCCGGCTGTCCCCCGCTGGAAGCGCCGTTTGCCGAATTATTCAACACCGATCCCGCCAGAATACCTCCGCCAACCAGAATGACTGCCAATGCTGCTTTATAACCGGATTTCATGTTTTTCCTCCCGCACATTTCAAATATAGCTCTTAATCTATTAGATAGTTAACCTTATCATAATAGGTTTGTATAAAGAGGACAAGAAAAAATCCCCTGCAAGAGGGGATTCAAAGCTTAAGAACATTTTTTAACCTTGTGCACCTGCTCCGGCAAGCCATGGCTTCTCATAAGCCATTTTGGCGTTATCCAGATTAGTCACAAGAGTTGTCATTTGTTGTTTCAAAGATTCGAGCTGAAGCTCTGCTTGGAACACTTCATATTCTGTGGACATACCAAGTTCGAAACGCTTTTTCGTCATATCAAGAGCACTTTGTGCGCTTGTCATAGAAGATTGCAGTTGTGCATATTGCGTTTCGAGAGTTTTAATCTGATCATAAGTCTGCCGAACTGCATCTTCTAATTGTTTTTTGGCATCTGCTGCGCTGATTTTTTTCAAATCAACATTTATTTCTTTGTTTTCATAGGCGTTATCGGTGCTGCCTACAAAGTTAAAATAATTAATATCCAGTTCAGCTTGCTCGATATTCCGCTCAGCCATCCATACGGTAGGGCTGTCTGCCTGAACACGTCCAACGTGGGCTTCTACGTCGTCCTCAAACACTTCAAACTTAGGAGTATCCGGCACTTCATACTTTTGATCAGCTTTATAACCGATTATAGCATTTAAGGATCGGTAAGCATCATCCAAAGCTTTAGCTGCTACCTCTTGTGCAGCCTTTTGTTGTGTCAGCGCATTTTGAGCCTGAGTTACATCATAGTCACTGGCCATCTGATTGTCGCGCTTGGTCTGTGCGATACGCAGCTTCCATTCCGCATCAGCTACATTCAAATCGGCGATACGCTTTTTCTCAATAGAATCAATAATGGCATTATATTTGTTCTTGACCTGAAGACCCGCCCCATCTTTCTCAGTCTCCAAGTTTTTTTGAGCTATAGAATAGTTAATTTGCTGTTGGCTATAATTATTGAACGCCGAATTAGCTGCATCATTGCTTCCGTTGCGTGGAGGGATAAAGTCGATATCATCTGCTGCATCCTCCAAGCTGTTGTTTAATGCCTTAAGGGAAGCTTCCTTTGACTTGATAGAATTGCTATTGCTAACCGCAAGCGCTACTGCATCTTTATAAGCAAGCGGTTCTGTATTCGTTTCATAAGTCGCATATGTGCTTGTAACAGCTGTTTCAAGCGGATTCAGGCTGTTTTGAGCAGCAGGTGTGGTTTGGCCAGTGGATGCGGTTTGAGCCGTTTCAATCTTTACCGTCGAAGCTGCTGCATCCCAATTTACTTTGGCGCCTAACGATTCACCAACAAAACGCAGCGGAACATAGGTTGAGCCATTTATTGCCTTAGCGGGTGTAGCCAAAGCAATGGATTGCCCATTTTTATAGGCAGTGGTGCTGTTAATACGAAACTCAAGTGTGTCCGAACCTTTAGCCGCAGTAATTTTATGGTTCGCTTCGTCGTAGCTTACTTGAGCACCAAGAGATTCAAAAATGGCGCGAAATGGAACCAAAGTTACATTATGATTTAAAACAGGCTGCTGAGCATAGGATTGAGTCACTCCATTAATGACCACCTTAATGTTGTCAGCCGCTGAAGCAGAACCTATGCCAGATACTACTGAGGATAGTAATACCGTGGACAATAAAGCCGAGCCTAGTCGTTTCATATCAAGGAATACCTCCAAATCTGAATAAAGAATAAGGAATGAAGAAAGTATAAAATCACATCATATTGTGCATATTATTGAAAAAAGGGTTCCATAAAGGAACCCCTTTCTCATTATTAAACTGTGCTAAGAACTAATTACTTTTGGGAAACTGTAACTGTTTTAGCAGTTGCGTCGTAGTTAACAGTTGCTCCCAGAGCTTGTGCTACGAAAGTCATAGGCAGCATTGTGCGGTTGTTCTTAGTTACTGCTTTAACGTCCATAGTGATTACAGTACCGTTAATAGTCAGTTTGTTAGTGTTCAGTTTGATTTGTGCTACGCGGTCACCCTTGATCAGAGTTACAGTGGAAGTAGCTTTATCAAACAGAATGTCTTTAGGACCTACACCCAGAGCGTCAGCAACGTAACGAACTGGCAGGTAAGTACGAGAGTTCTCGATGTAAGGAGCAACGTCAGCCGTTTTGGTTTCACCGTTAACAGTGTAAGAAGTGCTGTTGATTGT
>WUQU01000241.1 GCA_009889605.1 Candidatus Bathyarchaeota archaeon
GAAAGAAGAAGTTGGGTGGCTTAAGAACTTTATGTACGAAAGGCGGAAGTTTATTATAGCTTACTTTGATGAGATGTTCAAATGATAGTTTCCACAGAATTTAATAATAAATTAAAAATAATCAAATCCCTTTGCTCTAAGTGGCAAAGGGATTTTTTTCAATTTTTACAGGTTTCAATATGATTCAATTAACTAAGAGATTTTTCTCTCTTTGTTAACAACACGCGAGAAAATTAGTAATGATTAACTTTATTGGTGATTGAAAACTTTAGAAAGCTAAGGCACAATTAGTGTGATATTTTTTATAAGTATTTTATTGATAACTCCTCGGCTTTATGTTATTATTATGTTCTTAGTATCCGCTTATTTTCCTGACTTTTTATTTAGGAGGTGTGGGCCTTGAAGAGAGAGCACTGGGGTAGCAAGCTTGGTTTGATCTTAGCGATGGCGGGAAACGCTATAGGACTTGGGAATTTCTGGCGCTTCCCATATCAAGCAGCGAAGAACGGTGGCGGTGCGTTCATGATTCCTTATTTCACCGCACTAATTTTCATGGGTATTCCACTACTCATTATAGAGTGGGCACAGGGAAGATATGGTGGTCGGTACGGGTTCGGTACGATTGGTCCTATGGTCTATTTGCAAGCAGAGCACGGTTCGTCGAAGAAGTTTGCGAGATTCCTTGGGGCTTTTGCTGGTGCACTCGCGCTATCCATAGTTGTTTTACTAAATTCGTACTACAACCACGTAATCGGCTGGACACTTGGTTATGCATGGCTGACCGCTACGGGAAATTACATGGATCCATCTGTTGATACAGCGGGTTATTTCGTGAGCTATATTCAAAATCCGTATACTGTTTTTATTTTTTGGTTGATAACGTTGGGGCTTCTCTTCTACATAACAAGAGGTGGTATCAAGAAAGGTTTGGAAAGACTTGCAAAAATAGCAATGCCGATGATATACAGCTTTGCGATAATCCTTCTGATAAGGACGTTGACGTTGGGCTCTCCAGTTAAACCTGAATGGACGCCAATCAAAGGTCTGGACTTTTTATGGCAGCCAAGGTGGAACGAATTGAGCTGGTCAGCAACCTTGGCCGCAGCAGGTCAGATCTTCTTCACACTGTCGTTGGGTATGGGAATAATCCAGAACTATGCTTCATATCTGAACGAGAAGGATGACATAACAACCTCAGCAGTTGCAACCGCTTCCTTGAACGAATTTGCCGAGGTTATTCTTGCCGGTACCATAGTCATCCCTATAGCGTTCACATTCTTGGGTACAGACGGACTTAAGAGCGGGGTTGGACTATCTTTCATAGCCTTGCCAAACGTATTCAGAACCATGACAGGCGGTTCAATTTTTGGAACATTTTGGTTCTTGCTGCTCTTCTTTGCAGGTATAACAAGTTCTATCGCCATGTTCAACTATCTTGTTGCA
>WUQU01000242.1 GCA_009889605.1 Candidatus Bathyarchaeota archaeon
AATAGGATCTTCTTTCCATCTTTCGAGATTAGCATTTCTTGCCCAAGTTCTCAAGGCTAATTTATCGTCCTCATTTAAAGTTGACAAATAAGAAGCTATATTCTTAGCAACAGTCCATGACCTCTTATTCTTCCATACTTTCCTTAATTCTTCTACATCTGCTTCAGCAAGATCCTTAAGGTATTTTATCTTTCTGCTCTCTACAAACCTTATGTTAAATTCCTCAACTTTTGGAACGACTGATATGAAATAATTCAAGCCAATCGAAGTAAAAGCTGCATCTATAACCATTAAAACGACGCTTCCTTCCCACCTTTCTGTCCTAAGACATCTATCACAATACTCCTTTAATCCATGAACCTTCTGCATATAACTATTGATTACCCTCTTTAGAAGAGATAAATTATCTATCAATTTTGCTACTTCCTGATAGAATCAATACTTTTACGTTGTTCAAGCTCACTTCAACACATACTTAAGCCTTTTCTTTGGAAACTCGCCGGGTGCTAGTATATGCAACCAGTCATTAACTCTTTTTCTGTACTCTACGGCGATGTCCACTATGGCCCTGAGCTCGCTTCTATTAATGCTACCGCTAGGGGTTATAAGCTTCAGTAAGCCACTTGCTATTCTTTTTACGGATCTTTCATCCCTTATGGTGTAATCGCCTATAAGGTCAATCTCTTGATCTATTATGTGGCTGTAGCATTGCTTTCTCATTTCATGCATCAATTCGCAGAAGTAATCAGAGGCTATTCCATACCCTCTTGACAGATGGCGAGCTGACATGCTTATTTTCGGCAGTTCCCAGCCTGGAAGGACGCCATGGACCCTATCGACTAAAGCCGAGTCCCTCATGTCTTTAGACATGACGTATGTAAAGTCTTCCACTGGCCCGTAACCTGTTTCTTTCATTTCCACCGATATATTGCCCATGAACATGAGGGAACACGTGCTGACGGCCCTTTTCGGCCCTCTTTCATAATGGCCGCTTTCCATGTAGTCTTTAAGTTTACCTACCATCTCATCTGGGTTGGTGAATTTCACCTTGCTGATTTCATCTAAAATAACGGCATCCTTGATGGCTATTTCTCCGAGTTCCCTTCTGGCTATGTTGTAAAAGAGGGTTGCAGCGCTTATGTTTCCGCCAGCGAAGATCCTCGTGTAATAGGAGGCGTTCCTGTAAAGGTAAGTTTTGCCTGTCTGCTTTGGCCCGAACTCCATGAGGTTTACGTTACATTCTACGAGTGGGATTAAACGCGTTAGAAAGATGAGTTTTTGCCTTGGATTGTATCGTTCATGGTTTAATCCTACTGTGTTCATTAGCACGTCGAGCCATTCTTCAAACGTAGAGAAGTCCCTAGCCT
>WUQU01000243.1 GCA_009889605.1 Candidatus Bathyarchaeota archaeon
GAGTATTGAGAGAGCGCAGGGAAGGAGTCCACATGGCCCATGTCTACTATGGCGATCCAAACGAGGATTTCTCCATTAACCTAATAAAAACTTTGGCTGAGAACGGCACAGACATAACAGAGTTCGGTATTCCCTTCTCAGACCCCATAGCCGATGGAGCAACATTCCAAGCTGCCTGTGAAAGAGCCTTAAACGCCGGCATAACTCCCGCTAAGTGTATTGAAGGAATTAGAAAACTAAGAAATGAGAGCTTAAACATTCCTATAGTTGTGACTACCTACTTTAACATCCCATACGTCATGGGCTTTGAAAGGTTCCTAGACAAAATAGCTGCAGCTAGAGCCCAAGCAGTTTTAGTTCCAGACCTTCCAGTGGAAGAGTCAAAAACCCTTCATGGGATGGCTGAAAAGCGAAAAAATACACTTAATACTCCAAGTCACGCCAACAACATCCCCTGAAAGGCTTAGAAAAATACTGGCCGAGGCTTCATGCCTCATATATCTTATAGGCCTTGAAGGCGTCACAGGCTCAAGAATTAGAGGCTTAACGATGGTATCAACGTTATTTTGACGTCTGTCTTTCGCCCTTTTTCTCAAGCAGCGTCCCATTTGGTGGTGCTGCGGCAAAAGACTGCAACCAGACTTGTTGAACCGTTTAAAGCAAAGGGATGGCGAAGTCCATTATACCTTTTTCAACAAGTTTTGAGGTTTATTAGCTTATCAAAATGGCAAAGTGCCGAAAAGTTTTTTTTAAAATCGAAACATACATTTTAGTTGGCAAGATGAGTGCCTATGCAGAAGACTAAGCGGTTGTTCGTTGCCGCGCTTTTTGGCGCGGTAATATCGTTAACTAAAGTGTTTCTGCCCTTTCCCATGGATAAGATGTTCATAGTGGTTCAAGCGCTTCTACTTGCCTTATCCTCCCTTTTCATAAAGAAAGTAGGCGCAACCTATGTTGGCGCAGTCGACGGTGCGTTAACCGCGTTCTGGAGACCAGCTTTAGGAATGTTTGCTTTTTTCTTCGCTTTTTTGTACGGTGTTCTCGTAGATGTTTTCTTTTTCCTTTTCAAAGTGAACTCCGTCACGGATAAAGTGAACCGCAGCAAAATAGTAACCGCCATGACCGTAAGCACCGCTGTAATAGGATTCCTAAGCTATTACATTACCGTAGTTCTATTAGAACTAATTCCAATGGAAACTGCGTTGGCAGCGCTAATAATAGTTATGGGCAGTATTAGCGGCGCCATAGCAGGCTATGCAGCCGCGTATCTCTGGGACAAATACTTAAAAAACATCTTTCTCTAAACAAGCCGCCTGCCAACATAACAGGGTTTTCATTCTTTAATTGGCTACTGCCATAACCTTAAAGCGCATAAGGGACATTTCCTTTTCCTCATCGTCTCAGTTGACGCTGAAAAAACTCACAGTATATGCAATTCACCCATATTAAAGAGACAGTGCATAGCGCATGATTTTCATTTATACAAGCTTGCGTATATTAAATATAGAAAGGGTATGAGGATGGGTAAGGGTCGGTTAAAGAGGAAGGTGTTTGCGACTCCTGAAACTGCCACGATTTTGGCCAGGCGTATTGCAGAGAAGGGCTACTCTGTAGTTTGGATTCGAGAAACGCTAATATGACTACAATGGCTTCCTGTCAAAGATTCGAGTGTGGGGAGACGGTAGCATGACATTACCATAGAGGAGTGGCTTTCGATGGATATTTTTGTTAAATGTTTTCTTGCTCTTCTTCTTTCGAACGGTGGAGAGAGTTGAGTTAAAGTGAAATTCTGGCGCATAAAGTGCGTTAATCTTAAATGTGATACGCTCTAAACTTTAGTGTGGGCTTTGTTGACTGAAAAGGTTGGGGAAGAAAGGCTTCCGGTTTCCGAGAAGGTTAAGGTTTTGCGTTTCCAAACGCTGTTTAAGGGTGGGCGTTGGTGGGCTGCAGCAGGACTGTTTGAGGCTTTTGGCAGGAAACACGTAGCCCTATACTTGTGGTTTAAGCGTGGAGATTCTTGGAAGAGGAGGCAAAAGTTTGTTTTCAGGTCTAAGGATGAGTGGGAGAAAGCCAAAAAGGCTGTTGAAAGCCTTGCGGCGGAGCTTTAGGCTATGTTTGCTGAGAGACGCTATGTCTGGCACAACCTTTTGAAGGAAAAGGCGGTGGAGGATAGGCTTTACCAGAACAGGATTCTGGGGAAAGCCCGCCAATGTAATACGCTTGTTGTTTTGCCAACA
>WUQU01000244.1 GCA_009889605.1 Candidatus Bathyarchaeota archaeon
AATTCTCGTGGATATTCTATCCATAAAGGGTGCAAAGACAACTCATCTTATGTATAAGACAAATTTGAACTATTCTACGCTTAGAAGGTATTTGTCTAAGGCCTTAAGGCAGAATTTAATCATTAAAGTTTGTAATGCCTAGGGGGTCTACAGTTTATTATATTAAGATAAGGGAAGGTTGCTTTTAGAGAGGCTTAAGGAAGTGAAGCATGTTTTGCAATACTAGGTTATGGTGCATATGGATATTTCTTTCTGTTTAGCCTTAAGCCTAATTTTTAGTTCCAAATCTTCCTTAGTGTAGTTTCCAATAAGCATATCCTGTATTTTTATTTCCTGATATTTTGGAAGGATTATTTCGCCAGCTGCGGGTTTTGCGTTTTCAATTTTTTATCGATGTCGCTGAGCCATTTTGGCAGGTTTACTTTGCCTGTTTTTGGGTTGTGCTCCACTAGGCCATGTTTTTGGAGATCTGTTAGGAGTTCGTGTAGATTTTCTTGTGAAATTTGGAGTTTTTTAGATAAGTTTTTCGTGTTTAAAGTTTTTGTTCCTCGATTATTGTTAGCAAGTCTGCCGTTGTTAGCATAATCTTAAAATTTGGGTTTAGTTTATTAAAGGGTTAGGAATTTTTTGTCTATTTAATTTTTGGTTTTTTGTAGAAGAAATGGATTTTTTGTTCTAGACAATTACCCTAGATTTTTCATACTTAACACTTTGAATAACCCTCTATAGGATTATAACCAGAATCGAATAATTAAGGAGTCGGTGGGGAGAAGGGAGAGAGGCCTTGAAGCAAACCCTGCCTTTCTTATACGCTCCTGTCAGGGAGGGATTGTGTTAGTGGGGCAAGTGGTTAATAAGGAAATGGTGGAAGAGCTTAAAAAGCAGTGGAAACTTTGTGGAGGGAGCGTGTGGATGATAAGTTTAGGGCTGAAAGTATAGCTGAAAAGGATTATAGTATGTTGTTCGTTGAGCTGGGTACTGTTATTTTTGCTACTAGGAAATTTAGGATGTTGAGTTTCAGGGAGATTTTGCAGTTGCATGGCGTGGTTGAGGTTGATAGGTTTGTTTGGCCTCATCCTTCTGTTGGTGGTTGGGGAAAATTTATTAGAACAGTTATAGCCAGTCAACAGTCTTCTGGTCGTAAGAAGAGAGCAAGTCAGTTCGTGGAGGTTGAAAAAAAGAGGCAGCAGTTGAAAAAGGGTGGAAGGGGCTGGCTTCATTTATAGGCTGATAGTGTTTAATTGTTGTTTTACTTTTTAGGTGAGAATTTTGGGTGGTTATAGGAGTAGGTTTGATATTATAGCGGATATTCTTAATGTTGTTAGGGATAATGATGCTAAGAAGACGCAGATTATGTATGGGGCCAATTTGAGTTATAGGGTTTTGATGAGGTATTTGCGTGTGGTTTTAGAGGCTTGCCTTGTCAGGTTTGAGGATGATAGGCGTTGTTATGTGCTTACGGCTAGGGGTAGGGAGTTTTTGGAGCGTTATAGGGAGTATTCTGTGCGTAGTAGGCATTTGGAGCGTCAGTTGCGGAATATACATGCTGAAAAGAGTCCGCCAATAAGCGAACCATTAAGCCTCACATGGAACTATAACAATACGCCTCTTAACCCC
>WUQU01000245.1 GCA_009889605.1 Candidatus Bathyarchaeota archaeon
AGAGGGTGTATCCTCCATTGATTTGATTGAAAAACACAAAGAAAGGAGTGATACACCCATGAAAGAAAAAGCCTTAACTAATTTAAAAGTATCAGATTTATGGAAAGAATTCAAGTATAATTTTTATGAATGTCAAGCCAAAATGAAAATGTCCTGTTTTCACCAAAATGAAAATGTCTGGTTTTTACACTGCCACCTCCGTTGTGGTTTGGTAGGCATTCCTGCCTATTCTGAACTTCCTCCATGGGTGATCTGCTGGTGGAATATAGGCTGCCTTTCGTCTTATCTTTACTTTCTGCTTTTGTGGCTGTTCAGGAAGAACGTCTATCTTTCTGAACTTTATGCTCCTGTCCTGATAAATATGCCCATTGTGCCTTCTATACGTTCTGTTACTGTTACAATCTTCCCTGCCATCACCTCCTCTATCTGATATAGCTTCTTGTTATAGCTTATTGTGTTATCATTCCTGACTGTCCTGTCTGTTTTTATGCAGAATATTGTATTAAGGTCAATACCTTTAGGCACAGGCATGTGAAGGTCTTCTGGCTTTTGTGCCTTCAATGAAAATCTCTTGTTGTATTTCGGTAAATATGTCTTCAGAAATTTGTTTGCCTCTTTTACGCTCTTTATTCCCTTTAACCTCATCTCTTTGATAAGTCTATCCTGTAGGGTCTTAAAGAGCCTCTCTATTCTGCCCTTTGCCTGCGGTGAATGGGCATATATCCTCTTTACCCCAAGTTCTTCCAATGCCCTGCCAAATTCGCTTAACGGCTCTTGTCCGCTTATCTCTTCTTGTATTGTCGGCTCCGCTGTAGATTTGTAGGTTGTGTGTTTGTCAAAATATATGCTCATTGGTATCCCATATTTCTTGATATATCTTTTGAAGCTGTCCATTGCAGGGATTGTCCCCTCATATTCATAGAATCTACAGTAGACCCTGTTTGTTGCATCATCTATATACGCCATAAGCACACACTTAGGCCCTCTGCCCTCAAACCAGTCATGATGGCTGCCGTCCATCTGTACCATCTCTCCCCTATGCTCTTTCCTTGGCCTCCACTGCCGATGGGTCTTATGTTTAATTTTCTTTTCCCATAGCCCTGCCTCTATCAGCCACTTCCTGGCTGTCTCATCGCTTATGTGTATGCCTTCTATCTCTGCAAGCTTCTCGCTAAACAGTGTCGGTCCAAATCCCTGATACTTCTGCTGATACAAATATACTACTCGGTCTGTTAGTCCTTTAGGCAGTTTCCTGCTGGATTCCTTACCCCGTGATTTGTGAACTATGCCTTTGTCCCCTTCCTGCCTTATGCGCTTCACTATTCGCCCTATCTGCCGCTTACTTAATGAGAGTACCTCCGATGCCTTAACTTGCGTTATCTCTCCCTCTAATACCCTGTGAATTACTTGCAACCGCTTTAATTCCTTCTGCCTTATCATGATAATGTCCTTTCCGCTCATACTGTCTCCTCCTTTCAATAGAAGACAGTTTAGCAATTCCTATATAGGACATTTTCATTTTGGTATATTAGGACATTATCACGTTGGCGTTACACAAAAATTTTCTTATTTTCCCGTGATGATAAATTTAAATTTAATTACTTTAAAACTAATGTTGACAAAAAAATAGTTATAATGGTAATTTAAAGATATTTAAGAT
>WUQU01000246.1 GCA_009889605.1 Candidatus Bathyarchaeota archaeon
ACTGACGCGATACTTGAGACAGATCTTTCTAAGATGTTATCTAATATCAGTCCGTAACCTTCATCTGTCTGAGATACTTCGTTCCAAAAAAAGTTAAACGATAATCTCTGCTCTAACTCAAGGATTTCGTTTGGTTTCATTGCCGAAATGTCCTCCCATTCCTTCAATTTTTCTTATAAACAAATCCCAAATTTTTCAGACCATCTTTAACATATTGAATATCCATAAAAACCTTCCAGACAATTTCGTCTTTGTAATTCGCAATCATCAGCAAAGTGATACCTTTGTCTATCCCTATATAGTCCGTTGCATACCAGTTCAAATCCAAGTTAAACGAATCTTTGAGTCCATACTTTCCAATGAGGCTCGGCAATTTGTAATAGTTCCCTACAGCCCACATAGTTTCTTTTGGGGTAAAAACAATCGATCCGAGTGCTCCAGCAGGTGCTAACGTTCCGTCTATTTGATGCACTGTGCTGTTATTCCCGGACGGTGGAGTTCCAAGAAGGCCGTTGTATCCCTTTGGCGTGTCGCACGCTGTGACACCCCAACCAATTGTAAAACTTTTGTACTTTTGTGAATTATCTATACAATAATTGTAATTTGCAAAGCTCGCTCCAACAGAATTTTCGTACCAATTCACTCCAAGTTTATCATACCAATTTCTAAAATCTATCCACGCGTGGGAATACTGATATGTGAAAAGTGAACCGAACCAAGAGTGTATGAACTTTTCGCCCTTGTAGCTACCGTAATTTCTCTTAAATGAGTAATAAACGACTGGGTCTATTCGGTACTTCTCATTCGGAGTTCCAGCTCCGAGAATGTAGAGCATGAGCTGTTCTGCATAAAAATCCCAGTATCCTTCAAATCCCTTTTCCGGATAATACGCCATGTAGAAATAGTTCTTCGTAGGATGAACCATCTTGTTCCAGTTTATGCGTTCATAAAGCTGTCTTGCCTTATCCCAAGCTTGTCCTCCAAAATACTTCCCGGCGGTAAGCACACCGCACATCAATATTGCTGTATCTATCGTTGATACTTCACTGTTCCAAGCACGTTTTCCTGTGTTGATGTCCAAAAAGTGGTAGAAAAACCCATTGAAATGATCAAGTTTAAGTAGAGTTTCCAAAGTTCCAAGTGCTTTTTTATATCCATCTTCCTTCGCTATCCACCCTTCCTCCACGCCAATTACAAGCGCTGTCAATCCAAATCCCGTTGAAGCGATGCTCGCAATCGAAGGATTGCCTGGATACCTGTCGCGTACCAGACCGTAACCAGGACTCTTTTCATTCCAGTTCGTTTGCTCAAGGAAGTACATGAAAGAGCCTTTGTACTCCTGCATTAGTACATCAGGCAGAACATTCCGAGCGAACGTTGATAAGCTCAGAATTACTAATAATAAAAATAAAACAAAAATGCTTTTAGTTCTAAAGGCTACCATTTTCTCACCACCTTCAACCAATGGTTAACTTATTATCGATATTTCATTCACCCGTTATTCCCGTTCTGTCTATACTCTCAACAAACCAGTCTTGCGCAAAGAAATAGATCAAGAGCAAAGGTACAATGCTCAAGAGCGTGCCCGCCATGACAACTGCCT
>WUQU01000247.1 GCA_009889605.1 Candidatus Bathyarchaeota archaeon
GTTAATCAAGTCTCTATGGTCCTTGAAAAGATGTACGAGCTCCCATTCATTGATGTTGAGGTTTGGGAATCACTCATGAGACAGTACAAGCCTTATCCGAACAGACTCAGACCTGTTGATAGAATGGTCGCACACACAACATTTTTGGTCTTCGCAAGGAAGGTAAATTCATTTATCAAAACAGAAGAGATTGAACAAGTTTCCGAGAATATTGATAACGAGAAAGAAAATAGTAATAACAAATATTCTGAGAAGTTATGAACCTGGAAAGAGGTGAGCTCTGTGAAAAGTGTGGTTAAGGGTATTTTTTCATATGTATTTGTAATTGCAGTTGTTATCGGCTCAAGTCTTATATTATCGGGCGCTTCGGATACGCAGTTACTTAACTATATCTCCCCACTATATGAAACGCTCTACAGAATAAATTACAACTATTACGACATCAAAAATGTGAACTTTGACAAACTCATCGATTCAGCAATTGATGGTATGGTTAAAGGCCTTGGAGATGACTTCAGCTACTACTATCCAGCTTCTCAGATGAACGAACAGCAGATAGAAATGGAGGGCCAATACGGAGGTCTTGGCATAGAGGTAACTTACGATAGCGAAAACAGAGCTGTTAAAGTAGTAAGCCCAATGTACGGAACACCAGCTTGGCGTGCGGGATTACAATCCGGAGACCTCATAATCGGTATTGACGATCAACCTGTCAGCGAGATGGAGTACATGGAAGCTGTGAACAAGATGAGAGGAAAGCCTGGGACAAGTGTCAAACTAACTATAAAGAGAGGCAATGAAGTAATCGAAGTAACTATAGTCCGTGAAGTTATACAAATAATCCCGGTAAAATCTGGCATCACAACATACAATGGCAAGAAAATTGGATATGTGCTCATAACAAAGTTCAACGAACCAGTTCCAACAGAGTTGGATAAGGCTCTAAGGAAGATTTATGATCAGAAAGCTGATGCACTCATAATAGACCTAAGAAACAATCCGGGCGGACTTCTCGATGTCGCTATCAAGGTATCTAACATGTTCTTAGATTCTGGAAAAGTAATAGTTTCAGTCAAGGATAGAGATGGAAAGATAACAGATAGATACATCAGTCAAGGCAACAACTATCCGAAGATCCCAGTTGTTGTACTTGTTAACAACGGTTCTGCATCCGCTTCTGAAATAGTTGCAGCAGCGATTAAAGAGAACAATAGGGGTGTTTTGATAGGTGAGAAAACTTTCGGAAAGGGTTCTGTTCAACGTGGCTTCCCACTGAGCAATGGTGGTACTGTGTTCCTAACAATAGCGCACTACATAACACCTTCAGGAAAAGACATACACAAGATTGGAATTGAACCAAACATAAAGGTGACAGAAATTGCCACAAGTACTTCAAGAAAAGTCGAAGCTAAGTCTTATACTCTGACAGAAATCGAAGTCGACCAGCAAGATCCAGTCATAAAAACCGCTCTTGACTACTTAACACAGCCTGGTGGAAAATAGAGACGGATGAAGTTAGAATTCTATGCTCTTGCAATATTCATAATTTCGCTGTTTGCTTTAGTAACGTTAACCTTACACAAAAGGCCATTAACAGAGGAGGAGGTTCTACCTTCTCCCTCTGTTTTTGTAAAAAATCCTTACAA
>WUQU01000248.1 GCA_009889605.1 Candidatus Bathyarchaeota archaeon
AATTCTCATAAGAAGTCAAGGCGTAAACTGCAATGTTAACAGCTATTAGGGTTAACGTAGCAAAAGAGATTTTACTGTAGCCAATCGAACCGCCCACTGGAACACTTATACTTCTTTTAAGGTTAACTGCCAATTTTTCACGAACCTTTCCAGTAAGGATGCAGCTAAACTGTATATAGTTTACTCCTGAAAGCTTTATTACTCATACCGTAGAGCTTCCACGGGTTTAAGTTTTGAAGCTCGCCAAGCCGGATAAAGCGCAAAGACAACGCTGACCATTAAGCCGAAAGCCATGGCGCCAACAAACACTGTAGGCGTCAAAACCGGATTTATAGTAAGCCCATTGGACACGGCAGCTTGATTCCCGAATCGGGTGCCGCCTCCAAAATTAAGCACTCGCACAACAATCTGCGCCAAAGTCCAGCCTGCACCTACGCCTATAACGGCGCCTAAAAAGCCTATTATGACGGCTTCACTTAGGAATATTAGGAGCACTGTTCGGCTTTTCATTCCTAAGGCTTTCAGTATGCCTATCTCCCTTGTACGCTCCATTAAGGAGACAATCATGATGTTCATTATGCCTATTCCCGCCACCAGAAGCGAAATGGCGGCTATTCCAGCTAGGAAAAGCTCTATGGTGGAGAATACGTTGGAGATTATGTTGAGAACGGCGGTTGAAGAGGTTACTGAAACTTGGCCGCTGAAAGCCTCTCGTATGGCTTTGGCGGTGCTGTCAATCACTGCTTTATCATCGCTTTTCAACTTTACAATTATCATTTCACATTTATCTGTTCCAAAGAAGCTTTGAGCTTGTGATATGGGAATGTATATGTTGGAGTCTGATGGGCCGCCGATGGTGAAGTCTCCAACTTCTTGCATAACCGCCGCAATTTTACCCGTGTAGGTTTCATTTTTAAGCGGGCGCGCTGTGGTGTTGGTCCAGAGAATTTCCACACTGTCGCCTACACTGTCGCCTACACTGCAGAAGAGTGTACCGTTATTCCATGGAGTGCTCACCCGTTTCCCAACAACCACCGTGTCGTTTTCGGGATTTAACGGAATTTCGCCTGTTTCAGATATAAACGTGCAGCCGTAAATTTCCTTGTAGGCGGCATAGTCGATGCCTACTATTGTAACGCGACGCGTTTGCTCGCCAATTTTTATGTAGCCAACTCTCTGGATTATGGCCAGCGAAGTGGTGACGTTTTCTATGGTGTCTATTGTTTTGGTGTCGTTAACTAGAAGGTTGAAGCCTGAATCTGTTCCGCCGACGCCTAGGCCTCCTCCTGTGGAAACGATTAGGGTGTCTGTTGCGAATCCTTTTTGAAGTTGCCCAGCTATGGCTACTTGCAAGCCTTGAGTAACTGAGAGCAATGCCACTATGGCAGCTATTCCTATGACTACCCCTAAGGTTGTTAGGCCAGCGCGGAGTTTCCGCAGCTTTATGGCGCTGAAAGCGTAAGAAAAAATGTCGCTTGGCCTCATTCTAGTTCACCGTCTCTTGGGCTATAACGCCGTCGAGCATGTGTACGGCTCTGTTGGCTTCTTTGGCTAGGTGTTGGTCGTGGGTAACCATTATTGCTGTTACGCGTTTCTCCAAGTTCAGCCTTTTTATAAGCTGGATTGTCTCGTAAGCGTTTTTGGAGTCGATATCGCCTGTGGGTTCATCCAGTAATAGGAAGCGGTGGTTGTTAGCTAAGGCTCTGGCTATTGCCACACGTTGTTGTTCGCCTCCGCTTAGCTCTGCTGGCTTATGGTTCATTCTCTCTTTTAACCCAACGGTTTCCAAGAGTTCTTCGGCGCGTTTCCGCCTTTCATCCCTGTTTAAGCCAGCTATAGCCATGGGCAACTCAACGTTTTGTCTAGCTGTGAACCTTGGAATAAGGTTGAAAAACTGGAATACAAAGCCAACTTTTCGCCGTAAATCTGCAAGTTGACCATCATTAAGCGTTGAGATGCCAACGTTTTCTATGAGGAGTTTTCCGCTTGTAGGCTTGTCTAATGCACCTATCAAGTTTAGCAATGTGGATTTGCCGCTTCCAGAAGGCCCCAAAATGGAGACGAATTCGCCTTTTTCCACTTTTAGGTTCACACCCCTAAGGGCTTCCACTGGAACCTTGCCAAGCATATAGGTCTTTTTGAGTTCTACAGCCTCAACAATCGTTGCCATTTTGTCGACTCCTTTTTACTTGGTTAAGTATCGCCATGAAAGCAACACACCTATAACGGAGAGCACTACGGCGAAGACGCCTAAGTATATGAAATCAGTTATGAGCGCCGAAGTATCCATTGAGAAAACTGTAAGTTGCCTCAAAGCATCGGTAAGATAGCTTACAGGGTTAACGCTTGCAATGGTCTGGATCCATTCAGGCATCATTTTTATTGGGAAGAAAGTGTTACTTGCAAACATTAAAGGCATGTTAATAAGGTTTACAACTGCCATCTGTGTCTCATGTCTAGTGGACCTTAAGGCAAGCGCTAGGAAAAGCGCTGAAAGCCCCATGGAGAGGAGGAAAACTGCCGCATATATGCCTAGCAGGCTAAGCGGCGTAAAAGTGGAGCTAACCTTTAAGCCTAGGAGTACTGCCAACGCAAGGATTATTGTGGCTTGAAACATGGCTCTTAAAGCGGCGTTAAGCATTTTTGAAAGGATTATTGCTGCCCGAGACACTGGAGTGCTTAGCACTTTTTCCAAAAAGCCTAGGCGCCTATCCCAGACTATGGACATGCCGCTGAACATCGTGGTGAACATAACAATCATGGATATCATGCCCACAGCCATGTAGCTGAAATAGTCTGTCACGCCAAATGTGTTCTGCATAACGCTTGTGCCGACATCGGAAAACATTTGTTGAAGCATCTGTGAAATCCATGCGCCACTGACATAAACAACTCCATTAACTGGGGGAATAACATAATTTCCAGGTATCGGAATGGCATCAGGTATTGATATGTTGTTTAGGTTGTTGGTTGAAAACATTGCGTTTAAGTTCATGGCTTTTCCGAAGAGGCCCATCCAGATAACGGGCTGCAATACGGCCATCATTAGGATTATGGGTTCTTTTAGCCATTTTTTGAGCTCTCTAACAGTTAAGGCCCATAAGCCGCGAAGCATGCTTGGATGATACTCGTTCGCTCTGCTCATCTTCCCCTAGCCCTCCTCAGTTTTATCCTCTGCGCCATAAAGGATTCCTTAGACTCTACTGTGGCACGCATGGCCCGCCCAGTATACTCCAAGTAAACCTCGTTTTGAGTAGGCTCAGTAAGCGAAAGCTTAGTTACCGTATAACCCTTTTTCCGCAAGGCTTCAATTATAAGGGGAGCTGTTACCTCTCCAGACTCGGCCTTAATCCTATAAGAACCATTCTCGTTTTTCACGTCCTTAACGTGATCAACGCTGCGAATGAGCTCGCTTACGTCCACGTTTTCCTTTATGCTTATAGTTATTATGTCGCCGCCTAAGCTGTGCTTCAACTCCTGAGGAGTATCCGTTACAACTATTTTTCCGTAGTCGATTATGGCTATGCGGTCACAGAGGGCGTCTGCCTCCTCCAAGTAATGCGTGGTCATGAAAAGAGTCATGCCATACTCCTTCTTCAGGCGCCTAATATAATCCCATGTGGCAGCTCTGGTTTGAACATCTAAGCCTAAAGTGGGCTCGTCTAAAAAGAGCACTTTAGGTCTGTTAATCAAACCGCATGCAAGTTCAAGTCTTCGGCGCATTCCACCAGAATAGGTTTCAACTCGTTTATCTTTAAATTGGGTTAGCTCTACAAGTTCTAAGAGTTCAAGAGCGCGTTTCTTTGCGATTTCTCGGGGAATCCCATACAAGTCTGCGCATAGCATTATGTTTTCGCATCCAGTCAAGTCTTCGTCAGCTGTGTATTCCTGCGGCACTACACCTATGACTTTTCTCACATTGTTTGCTTGTTTAACAATGTCGTAACCTAAAACAGAGGCTTTGCCCTCTGTGGGCTTCAGAACAGTTATCAACATGTTAATTGTAGTTGTCTTTCCAGCGCCGTTTGGCCCGAGAAAGCCGAAAATTTCCCCGCTTTTAACGCTGAAACTTACGTGGTCTACAGCCACAAGGCTTTTATTGAAAATTTTTGTCAGCCCTTCAGCCTTAATCACTTCTTCAGCCACTTGTTTCACCCCACAATTTCTTGTTTACTTCTTCAAGCTTCTGCGCGGTTTCGTCCAAAATTTTTAAAGTTTCTTTTATGGCTTGCTCTGAAAACTTCTCTTCTAGGCTTATTCCTAAGCTTAAGAATGCTTTGATGAGTCGCCCAACAGCGTTTCTAAGCTCTTCAGCCTCTTCTGGAGGGATGTGAAGCCATAAAGCACCGAAAAACGGGGGAGCGAAAATTTTCCGTCCTTTCTTGAACTGCATCTTCAGTTTTCGTTGTTCCTCTAGAAGCTGTCTACCTTTATCCGTAAGGGTATAGCGTTTTATTCCGCTTTCCTTCGTTGGCGCCTCTTGGACGTAACCGTTGTCTTGAAGCCAAGCCAAAAGCGGGTAAACAGATCCTGGGCTTGGCCTCCAACATCCACCTGTCTTCTTTTCAATTTCATTCATTATTTCTGAGCCTGAAAGGGGCTTCTCGTTTAAAAGTTCAAGCACTTGATAGCGTAAAAACCCCTTTGGGACGGCTGCCATGTGCTTCATCCAGTGTCTAAAGGGCGGAAGCGGTGGAGGGTAATCAAACATTTTTAATATCACCATCGATATCGAATTTGATAGCAAAAAACACAACAGCCCAATATAAACTTTTTGCAGAATTAATCACAAAACCGCAGAAAAGCTACTCTATAACTGTTCCAACACTTCTGCCTTCAACAGCTAAAAGAATGTTTTGCGGTTTATACCCATTTAAAACTAACACTTTTATGCGCTTGGCTTTCAAGACTTTTATGGCTTCCGGGTCTAAGATCTGGTGGATTCCAGCCCTATGCTTTTTCTCAGCCAAGACTTGCTCTAAATCCTCAAACTTTAACTTGTCAAGTTTCACAGCATCCGGATACTTCCGCGGATCTTTGTTATAGACGCCCTCCTGGTCTGTAGCCTTAATGAGCATGTCAGCGTTTATCTTTCCAGCAACTAATGCGGCAACTGTGTCCGTCGTCATGCCCGGCTTCAAACCGCCTAAAACTGCAATTTTCCCCTTCTCTAGGCATTTTACGGTTTCTTCAACGCTTAAGGGCACTTTTTCGCAGCTGAGTTCACCAAGCATCTTAGTAAACAACTGAGCGAATAGTCTTGAAACAGAAATCGCCAAATCATCCTGGTCTTTCTCTTCAAGTTTCAATTCTTTTGCTATTTTTATGAATTCTCTGGCTAGGGCTCCACCACCCACAACAACAATCAGTTCGTGTCCCTTTGCCTTTAATTCTTTCAAGATTTCCGCATACTTTCCTATTAGGCTGATGTTGATGGGTGCGGCGACCACTGAGCCGCCTAAACGAATGATTATTCTCATTTCTTAGGCTTCCTTTGATGTTGAAAATGTATTTGAGCCTTTAAGCTTTTAAAAGAATTGGTTTAATTCCTGCTGGGTTTTTGCGCTTTTCACTTGGATTTTTATGTTTTCTCCGAAGTTTATCCGCATTCCGTCTAAGGCGGCTGTTGTTGCCACTCCAGTTTTCTCCTCAATTAGCTTCGCCTCTTTCGCTGGTCCTTGAAATATCATTTGCATTCCCAGATGGGTTAAAACTGCTTGTTCTGGGCGGGCTTCTTCAACTATTTTTACTGCGTCTTCTGTTGTCATGTGTCCTTTCCAGGGTTTTCCAGCTGGGCGCATAACGCAGAGCATAAGAAGCCTAGCGCCTTCGTAGTATTTTCCTATGCCTTCAAAGTATTCTGTGTCGCTTGTGTAGGCGAAATCGCCGTATTCTTTGGTTTCGAATCTGAAGCCAACCGCGTCTGGGTCCGTGTGCCTCGCCTCTGTAACGGATACGCCTATGTTTGCCACTTGAAATTTCATGTTCGGAACTGCTTCAACCACTTTTTCGGGCATTTGCTGGTGATATTTGGAAATGGAGGGTTCACATACGCTGCTTCCCTTCAAAACGCTTTTCGAGGCAGCAAGCATTCCACGCTTTTTCGTCATTCCTATGGTCATGGCTTCTATTAAGACTTCAGCGTCCGTGTAATGGTCTGGATGACAGTGGGAAACGAAAACTGCGTTAAGCTTCTGCGGGTCTAATCCCTCGCTTATGGAATAAACCAGCGCGCCTGGTCCAGGGTCTAGGTGTAGGTTTAAATCTTCGCCTAGTATGCGTATTCCAGCAGTGCGCCTCTTCTGCGTGAGGGTTGCGAATCTTCCTCCGCCTGTTCCAAGAAATATTAACTCATAGGGAGCCATAGATAGGCTTATGTCGGCAAACAATTTTTGCTTTATCCTTTATCCTCCTTTCAAAACTGTGAATTAAATATTTTAATGCATCAATGAAAAACCTGCTTGTAACCGTGTACAAGTGCCCTAAAGCGGGTATGGGACTCTGTTATCCACAACTTTTTAGCTTTCCCTTCAGCGTCTAATGCTAAGGCTTTTCTGCCAGCTGCGTCAAGCTTTTCATTTACTCTTAATGGTATCGCTCTAACGACTGGTGAAACGCACTTACGCATTGAATTGAAATCTTGTTAAAAAGGTTTTACAGCAGAAAATCAGCCAAAATGACTGAAACGATTAACTTTTAATTACTAAAAAATGTTTATTAACCCATTTGTAACAAGTTTCATTAATATACGAAAATTAGAACCACTGTAGAAAGCTTGTAGGAGAATATTGCAATTGTTTGAAGAGTTGGGGATAATAGGAAACACAATAATCCTCTTCATCTCATTTATCATTATAGATAGAGCGAGCGACTTAACGATAAACCACTCTATAAAAGTGGCAAGTGTAACGGGCTTGGGAAAAACAACGATTGGTTTTATTCTTGTTGCCTTTTCAACATCTTTGCCAGAGCTGTTTATCGCTATCTTCGCAGTTATAACTCCTGAAAACACAGCCTTGTCAATAGGAAACGTTTTGGGCGCGAACATTAAAAATATCGCGCTAGCACTGGGGATATGCCTTATTTTTATGGCCTTGAAATCATCCAAAGGAACGTTTGGAGTTTCAATGATAGCTAAAGAAGAATTAGGTAGCCTTTATTTCGGTCTTTTTATAGCTTCGATTGTTCCTCTATCGCTTCTATATATTGGTTATGCGAGCCGATTTATCGGGATTCTGCTGGTGGGTTTATTCATATTTTACATGTATCAGCTTTCCAAGAGGAAACTGCCTCAGCAAGAAGCACTTTCTGAAGCTGAAAGAAGTAAACTTAGAATTTACGTAGCGCTGACCATGTTTGGCACACTCGGAATAGTTGCTTCCGCTTTTCTCATAGTTGAAACTGCTTCATTTATAGCAGTAAGCTTTGGTGTTCCAAAAATTATCATAGGTGCTACAATAGTCGCAATAGGAACAACTATGCCTGAACTGATGACTAGTGTTTACGCTGTTAAAAAAGGCCATTTAGATATGACCTTAGGCAACATCGTTGGGAGTAGTTTCATCAACATCACTGCTATTCTCGGAGTAGCCTTGATAGCATCACCTGTAAGAATTGAGGCTGGTGCTTTTTCTAACATCGCTGTTTTCTCTTTAATAGTAAATCTCCTTTTATGGTATTTCTTATCAAGCAATAGAATCGGTCTTCGAGAAGGAATAATATTAGTTTTCATGTATTTCTTATTCCTAGCCGTAACTCTCGGCGCAATACAATTTTAATCCAGCCAACCACTTTTCCATTATTCCGCTGTCACTTTCTCAACTCATATACAAAACTTAAAACGTTTATCGCCCTTTTTGCGTTTTACTTAAATAAAGGCGTATGCACCATTAAAACGATAAAATGGTGGAAAAGGTGAAGGTTAAAGCTTTAGCCCTCTTCTCTGGAGGATTAGACAGCACCCTAGCCGTAAAGCTGATTCTAGATCAAGGCGTAGATGTTGAAGCCATAAACTTTCTCACACCCTTCGGTGCATGCAAGAAAGGCGAAAGCTCGGCGGTGGAAGTTGCCAAAAAGTTGGGTGTGCCCATTAAAACGTTTTTTTTGGGCAGAGACTACTTGAGGATCGTTAGAAAACCCAAGTATGGCTATGGAAAAAACATGAACCCATGCATAGACTGCAAAATACTCATGCTTAAGAAGGCGAAAAAATACGCGGAAAGCATAGGCGCCCAGTTCATTTTCACCGGCGACGTCTTAGACGAACGTCCCATGTCCCAACACATGAAAGCCTTAAAACTCATAGAGGAGGAGGCTGGATTGAAAGGCAAGGTTTTGAGGCCGCTGTCGGCTAGGCTTCTACCAGAAACTGAAGCTGAAAAGAAAGGCCTTGTTGACAGAGATAGACTTTTGGATATTCAAGGAAGATCGCGTAAAAGACAGTTGGCCCTCGCAAAGGCTTATGGCATAACGGATTACGAGTGGCCTTCAGGCGGATGCTTGCTCACATATAAAGAGTTCAGCAATAAGCTAAGGGATTTATTAACGCATAAAAAACGGGTTTCCATGAGGGACTTGGAGCTTTTACGGGTTGGAAGACACTTCAGACTCGGCGCAAACAAGATAATCGTTGGAAGAAACAAGGAGGAAAACGAGACACTTTTAAAACTCAAAACCAGAAACGACTATTTCTTCGAAACCCAAGGTTGCGGAAGCCCCATAACGTTGCTACAAGGCCCAAAAACAAAACAAGCCATAGAAAAAGCCGCACAACTAACAGCTTACTATTCAGACCAGAAAACAGGAAAAGCTACAGTGAAATATGGCAGGGAAAAACTTGAAAAACAAATAATTGTTGAAGCCCCAAGCGGCGAAGAAGTGGAACAAGTGCGAATAAAATAGCGCTATGAGGTTTAAACGGGACTTATAAAAATTTAGAGGCTAAAGAAAGCGCAAACCCCGGGCAAGTTGATGTCACAGCTTATTAACAAAAATTCGCTATTTAGGTTTATATGTCTTCGGCTGAAATAGCGGTTCAAACGTTCAAAACTTTGGAAAAGGAAGACTTGAGGCTACTGCAAATAATTGAAGCCGCCATGGAAAAACATGAGTTCGTCCCAAAAGACGTGGTTGTCAAATTCTCAAAGTTGAGTGAAGAAAAAGCGGATTTTAGGCTAAGTAAGCTTCATAAACTTCGCTTAATACGGCAGACAAAAGAGCCTTATCTAGGCTATACGTTGAACTATGCGGGGTACGACTGCCTCGCCATAAACGCTTTCGTAAAAGCCGGAGTGGTTGAAGCCTTCGGCAAGCTATTAGGCGTGGGTAAAGAGGCAGATGTTTACGATGCTTTAACGCCAAAAAATGAGCGCATAGCCATAAAATTTCACAGACTTGGCCGAATAAGCTTCCGCCAAACAGTTCGAAAAAGAGGCTACATCACAGAACGCGCCAGCTGGCTTCTTCAATCAAGGAAAGCTGCTGAAAAAGAGTTTGAAGCCTTAAAACTGGTTTTCCCAAAAGGCGTAGCCGTGCCCAAACCCATAAGCCAAAACCGCCACGCCATAGCCATGGGCGCCATAGAAGGTGCAGAACTCGCTGAATGGCGGGAAATCCCAAACCCTAAAAAAGTGCTTGGGGAGATTCTCCGCAACATCCGAAAAGCCTATTTAAAGGCGGGTGTTGTCCACGCAGACCTAAGCGAATACAACATAATCCTAAAACCAGACATGCACGTCCTCATAATCGACTGGCCTCAATACGTAACCTGCGAACATCCAAACGCCCAGCAACTCCTAAAACGCGACGTGGAAAACATTCTAAACTTTTTTAAACGCA
Source organism: Candidatus Bathyarchaeota archaeon (assembly GCA_009889605.1). Classification (GTDB taxonomy): domain Archaea; phylum Thermoproteota; class Bathyarchaeia; order Bathyarchaeales; family Bathycorpusculaceae; genus WUQU01. The sequence goes on from WUQU01000248.1 coordinate 9,838, forward strand.
AACGCCTACTGGAAATCAAAACAAACGAGGCGTTAGCCTACGTAACTGGAAAAGGGAAAATGCCTACTTTTTAAGCGCTTCTAAAACAATGTAGAGAACATTGTTTCCCCGCAGCAAAACATTCCCATAGTTGGCCACAGGCTGGTCGTCCCTGCACTCCGTAGCACCTTCCAAAAGAATATTCATGTGACCATCACACTTAACCATCTTTCCCTTATACTCGCACCCATTCTTAAGCACAACAGCAATATTCGCATTCAACTGTTTAACAAGAACATTCAAAGGCTTTTTACTAGGCTCCATCACAGCACCTTAAACCCTTATTTTAAACCTTCAAGCAATATTTCACACAAACATTACCTATAAAAGTTTTATGAAACCATCCACCCCAAAACAGCAACCAACCCCCCAGCTTTCCAAACAAACACTCTTACAAATAACTAAAAATTCACGCTTAACAACGGGACAAATGCATAAAACCTCAGCGCCAAGACTAAAAGGTTCAAATGTCGTTGTTTGCTTGAAATTTGCGCCGACAACATTGGAAATTTACCAACATTCTGCCTACAGGATTGCGGCGACTTCACCCGGGTCCAGAACACGCCCAACCCTCTAGGACTCAAACTGTTTTCCAGCACCAAAACTAACATGCGTAACGCTGCGATATCCATGCGTAAAAAATAAGTGAAACATAAGACATTCATCTGAAATTTTGAGCAAAAATAAAAATTAGCGAAACTTTTGCTTGAAAGAACCGTGCATTCAATTACAGAAGAGATTTTCCTAGAATTTGTCGATTAACTCACATTAAATTCTTCAAATCCTATGAATGGGCCGGGAGAGATTTGAACTCTCGACCTTTCGGTTATCAGCCGAACGCTCCAACCAAGCTGAGCTACCGGCCCACGCACAAACTAGTAAATAACATCAATAAAATAAAAATATTTTTAACAAATGAAATAAAAATATTTTTAACATTTTCAGTTTTTATCTTTTAACTGGACGTGGTAACTTAAGGCTTTTTCTCTTAG
>WUQU01000249.1 GCA_009889605.1 Candidatus Bathyarchaeota archaeon
CTTCCAGCATCGTGCAAACTTGTCCAGTTGGAATCCGTCCGACCCATGCGAGAGTATAGGATAAACTCGCGCAGAGTCGTGTCCCTCAACATGTAAATAGTAGGTAAGCATTATTATTTGCTTCCGTGAACACCGCAAAAACTTAAATTTGTTGAATTGCATCACCGAATAATTATTAATTCAACTTTGTGCAGCAAAATGTAATAAACCTTAAATCACTTAATCAATTGAAATTATAATTCTAGCCGAATTGATTGAGGGAAAGACATGAATGGAAATTCTGGTTCTTGGTTCGGCTACATGGGACAAGTTCTGAGAATAGACCTCACCCATTACAGGTACTCTGTTGAGCCTTTGAATAAGGATTTGGCGGAGAAATTTGTTGGCGGCCGCGGGTTCGGCATCAAGTATCTTTTTGACGAAGTGCCAAAGGGCGTCAACCCCTTAAGCCCTAATAACAAATTGGTTTTTACAACAGGTCCTTTAAACGGCACGAAAGTGCAGTCAGCGAGCAGATGGATTGCGCAGTTTAAGTCTCCTCTTACAAACGCTTATTGTAGAAGCGTTGCTGGAGGCTTTTTCGGCGCTGAAGTCAAGTTTGCAGGTTATGATGCAATAATTGTGGAAGGATGTTCCGAAAAGCCCGTGTATGTGTGGATAAACGATGAGAAGGTTGAGTTTAGAGACGCCGCATGCGTTTGGGGTATGGCAACTCTAGCTGCAAAAGAATTTCTTCTCGATGAAACGGACAAAAGAGCCAGAATGGTTATGATAGGTCCGGCTGGGGAAAGACTTGTTAAAATTTCCGCTCTAGTGACGGATGATATGCGGACGGCTGCAAGGGGCGGTGGAGGCGCCGTCATGGGTTCAAAAAATCTTAAAGCCATCGTGGTGAAGGGTTCTAAAAAACCGGTGATATACGACGAAAAAGCTTTTGACGAACTGGTAAAGGAGCAGATAGAGGCTTACCGCCAAAGTCCAGCCTTCGAGCATTTTAGAAGCTTAGGAACGGATGGTATTGTGTATCTCTTTTACACGTTAGGTAATTTTCCAACATACAACTTCAAACAAATCCCATTTGAAGGTGCCTATCGGTTCACTCCGGAGGTTTTAGCCAGCTATATAGTCAAACACAACGGATGCTACAGTTGCATGATAAGATGCTGGAAAACCTTCAAACTTACAAAGGGGCCATATGCGGGCGTTGTATGGGATTTCCCAGAATACGAAACCCACTGGTCCTATGGCGGAGTTTTAGGAAACTGCAACATAGAAGCCATAACCTATGCTAACATGCTCTCAGACCTTTACGGGTTAGACACTATATCCACGGGAGTTGCCATAGCCTTCGCCACAGAACTCTACGAAAAAGGCATAATAGGCAAAAGCGAAACAGACGGCCTTGAACTTAAATGGGGTGACCCAGAAATCCTAGTGGAACTTGTGAGACGCATTGCGCTTCGAATAGGCATAGGCAGTATTCTAGGCGAAGGAGTAAAAAGGGCCGCTGAGATCATTGGAAGAGGCGCCGAAAAATACGCTATACACGTGAAAGGCCTTGAACTTCCAGCTTATGATCCCAGATCGCTGAAGGCTCAAGGGCTGAATTTTGCAACCTCGCCGATAGGGGCCAGCCACTGCATAGGCTGGAGCAAATTTGAGATTTTAGGGTTACCGAGAAAAGTGGATCCTTTTGCCACTGAGGGTAAGGGAGAAATAACCAAGTACGTGCAAGATGAAACCGCTGCGGCTGAAACGGCAGTGTTCTGCACTTTTCCGTTAACCAACGAAATGATAACCATAGACGTGTGCAGCAAATTCTTGTATTCAGCCACTGGAATTGATAGGTTCAAAGATCCACGATACTTGTGGCTCGTCGGCGAAAGAATCTTCAATCTTGAAAAGGTTTTCATAGCTAGAGAAGGCTTCGACATCAGCCAAGATACTATGCCCGAGCGGATACTTAAAGAACCAGTGCCTCGAGAACCATCAAAAGGACAGGTATTCGAGCTTGACATGCTTCTTAAGGACTACTATAAGGCTAGAGGATGGAACGAGCGGGGAATTCCTACAAAGGAGAAGCTGGAAGAACTGGGACTGGCTGAAGCTGCTAAGGAACTGGGAATAGCTTAAACTCCCAACACTATTTTTCTATGTTGTGATTTTAAATGAAAGTTCGTTTGAAGTTCGCTGGAGAAGTACATAAAAAATATGGACTTGCAGACTTGTGGCTCATTATTCACGGCGAAGCCACAGTTAAAGAAGTTTTAGCTACTCTTGAAAAAGAAAAAGGGATAAAAATAAACTTGGAAGACTCTAGCATAGTGGTTTTAGTTAACGGTCGACGCGTAGAATTCATCGGTGGCCCCAACGCCATAGTCAAAGACATGGATGAAATTGTGGTTATGCCAATAATCGCCGGAGGCTAACCCTTCGCTAATTATGCAGTTTAGAGTGCAAAGCACTAAATTTTCTAAAGTGCTTTCACCATAAACATTTACGTGTTACCCAAATACCAGAAGACACCTTCTATGATGTACTGGATGGCTATAGCAGTCGTTAACAACGCCATAAGTTTTGATATAACCAGCGAGCCAGAACTTCCCAAAAATCGGTATATTGGGTCTATAAGCCTAAGGATAACTTGAACCACTATAAACACTATTAGAACTGCTAGAGTTGTAACTATCACGCCGGATGCTTGAAGGTTTAATATTGTAGTGGTTATAGCGCCCGGACCGACAAGAAGAGGAAAACCAATGGGGACAACGCCTATGCTTTCAGGCGTGGTTGAAGACTCCTCCCATTCTCCACGGACAAGTATCCTTATGGAGATTATTAAAAGTAATGTGCCTCCTGCAATCATAAAACTATAGAGGGATATCCCAAAAAGCATGAATATTTGCTGGCCAACAAGCGCAAAGGACATCAGAAGGATAAAACCCGTAAATATAGCAGTGCGAAAAGCCTTCTGCCTATCTTCTTCTGCCATTCCCTTTGTCAAACCAATAAGAATTGGGATATTCCCAAACGGGTCAACAATAATGAACAGTGTTATAACAGCTTTAGCCAAGGCAAAGATAAATTCCATAACAGATACACACTCGTTTTAATAACCTCTCTGCATTATAACCCGCACATGACTTAAACGTTACTAACAGAAGTACACGTTTTCTAATTTTCCAGAGACAAATAATAAATATTATTGAATATTATTGAATGAGGTGTTATTCGGTGTTCAAGGTGAGAAAAATCGCCTTAGGGTTTATTCTGTTGCTGCTTCTTTTTTCGATTATGGTTTCTACTCCAGAAATCAAAATGGTGAATGCAAGTGAAATCATTTACTTTACATTAGGGCTGACGGGAACATTGAGGGAACAGATAAAATCCAGTGTGTCGGAAGCTTTTATACTTTTATAGGCAATATCTTTGGTTCAATGGTTGTGGAAAAAGCCAATATAATAATTAATGGTGCAGGTTATACCTTGCAAGGCAATGGAAACGGAATAGGAATATACTTTGATTGCGAGGGTAACGTCACAGTCAAAAACATGCAAATACGTCATTTTTATGTTGGTGTTGATGTCGGCTCATCCACTAATAATATACTTTCCGGAAACACTATAACAGACAATGAAGCTAACGGGATAAATATTGATGGAGGTGAAAACAAACTTTATGGGAATACAATAGCAAAAAACGGCAATTACGGTATTCTACTCTACTTTTCACATAATAATACAATCCATAAAAACATCATAACAGAAAATAAGATAGGCCTCTACCTTTACCGGCTCCACTTACAACAAAGTTTCAAGCAACATCATAACAGCAAATATCAATACTGGCGTCTGTTTTTTCGGTTCTCATTATAACCATTTCCTTAGAAACAATGTAACTGACAACCAGATAGGCATGCATTTTGAGTTGCAATGTCTCAACAATACGATTTACCATAACAATTTCGTCAGCAATTATATTCGATTTCCTCCCGATGTTGATACTGTAAATAGTTGGGATAATGGTGAAGAAGGCAACTATTGGAGCGATTACAATGGCACAGACACTGATGGCGACGGAATTGGCAACACACCATACATTATTGACGAGAATAATCAGGATCGCTATCCGTTGATGAACCCTGTTGCGCTTGAGTTTCCCAATGAAGAAACTCTGTCTGACGACTCTAGTTGGCGGACAAGCCTAAACATAGCGCTCTTTCTAACTGCAATCCTAATAGTGTTAACTATCATACTTGGCGTAGCAATCTACAGACGAAGGAAAAGGATATCCAACATAGAAGATTGTAAGTAGAAAACTTTTGCTAATGCTTTTTTATTTGATAATAGTTGTCGTTTCTTGGGATTTTCCATATATTTACACTTTTGGACTGGCGTTCCATGCGTTGCTTTTCGAGTCTTGTCCATTATGTTTTTTGCTTCGGCCGTTTCTTCCTACATTGTATGGCAGTAAAATCACGCAAATAACCGACCCTTAGAATTGCATGCAAAGTGCCTGTGGATCTTTTTTACTTTAACGTTACTAATGAAGAATATGTCCGTAATAGCTGCTATTTTTTAGAATAAAAATAATACTCCTTTGCGTGTGGCAAGTCTAAATTCTGATAATATTCATTTTTATTTTAGAATTTAGAAAATAAAAAAAGGAGGTTGATGTTTTTACTTGCGCCTTTTGTATGCAAAGGCGCCTACTGCTACAGCTATGACTGCGATTGCAATTATCCCAATGTAAATGTATTCTGCTGGGATTCCCCCTTCAGAATTATCTGCTGAAGTTGTTGTATCTGCGATTTCTGCTACGGTCCAAAGGGAGAAGTGATTGGTGTTGCATATCAAGTATCCATTTTGATCCATGTAGCTTTCGACTGGCTCCCACTGGTTGCGGGTTCTGTTCCAGTACGTCCAAGTAAGCCTTGAAACATTTACTTCTCTGTTTAGCTCCTGTCTAAGCTGAGTCTGGTTAATGTGCACCCTTATCTGTGCTCTCAACTGTACTTCGGCGTTTGGTTCTATTCCCATGTAAAAATTCAAAGTTCGCTCCATTACTTGTTCACCTTGAAGTGGAGAACGGTACATGTTAATTGTGAGGTTCATGGTTCTGTTCGGGTCTACTGAAATCTATAGAACTTTTGGAGTGACTTCTGGGTATGCCGTGAAAATTACTGTGCAGTTCCGGGTGCAGTTCATTAACATCGTCATATTTCTATATCTAAACAGTGTAGGCTCTCCTGCTCTAACTTGCTCCATTTCGGCAACGGGTGTAATGTTAGTTTTGTTGTATTGCAAAGCGTTTTCAGGGACACCGGGCACTTCTTGGCGGTTGCCACTGCTTGAAGACCCTCCGCCGGCAGCCATGCAAAGAGCTGTGGTATATGCTAAAATCAGCAAAGTCATTGCGAGGGCGCTGATTTTGGCGCTTCCAATTTTAGTTTTTGCGTTCATCTTAAATCACAAGATATAATAGCGCAGACGATTAACTTAA
>WUQU01000250.1 GCA_009889605.1 Candidatus Bathyarchaeota archaeon
GCTTGGAAACCTTTTGCTTTTTAAAATATGAGAAATGAACGAAAACTCTCTCCTTGAAGGACTTTTTAGATTTTAACGATTTCATAATGAAGAATAAAACGAGATAGGTGCGGCTCAATTTTTTGGAAAGTTTCGCGCTCACGCTTTTGAAGAATATGTTTACCGTTTACTCAGGGAAAAAGCTCACATTAACAAGCCTTTAGAGTTGTTCTGGGGTGAGAAATGCCAAGTTTGGAGAGGCAACGGAAAGAGTTACGCTATAGAGTTTGATGTTTCTATTGGAAGAAGAACCTTAGGCTTTGTGGAGCCAGTCGTTGTTTTTGACGCCAAAGTAGAGCTTGATTCTGCAAGGTTAAAAACTGCATTAGCATCCTTTATGATGTTAAAAAATTGGAACCCTAAAACTAATGTGTTCTAGTCTACGTGACAAGAGAGTTGGAAGAAACCCTTTTAGATTTGGCCAAAAACTGGATTGAAGCAATTTTTCAGTTCAGCCTTGAAAACGACGAAACCGAGGCTTTTATAGGCTACGTTACAAAATGCCTTCGCTAGACGCTATATATAGGCGTAGACACGGTCGCTTGTGTATCTTCCGCTCTCCATTTCCTGCTCTATTTCCCGCAGCAGCAATATACGCTTAAAAGTTGGCGGATGCGTGGAAAACCACGTGTTAATTTTTGCCCATGTGGATTTTGCCTCTTTTTCCATAGCCAGTTCAAGTTCTCTTTCGTCCAAAACCCCATCCTTGTCTAAGTCGTATTCTGCCTTCTTATCCATTATGGAAGATATTTCGAGCTTAGCCATGGCCGGGTCACCTATGTAAAAAGCTCTCACCCCGGAAGGCGGTTTAGGCGAAAGCGACAACCCGTAAGTAATTTTTGCCAAAGCGCTTTGGAGGCTTCTCGGAGAGCCAGTCAAATATGCCGAATAGGCGTCTGCATAGTGCTCCCGCATCCTGCTAAGCCCCATTACACATAATAGCGAAATAATGTAGACTATGTAGGAGATTATGGCTATGGAGAAAAAGGCTGCTTTTATGCTGCCTTCCTCTTTTTTCCGCGAGGCTGGAGCCCATCTTCCGGCTTCCCATGTTCCCCAAGCAATAAGATAGGCGAGTAACGGCATGGCGGAAAGCACAGTCATAACTATGTAGTCTTTATGTTTTATATGGCCAAGCTCGTGGCCTATTACGCCTTTAATCTCTTCATGGTTAAGATTCATTAGTAATCCTTCGTGAACGGCTAAAGTAGCGTCTTTTGCGGTTCTGCCGAAAACAAAGGCGTTAGGCGTGTTATCTGGCACGATGGCAAGTTTAGGCATGGGTATGCCTGCTTTGTCCGCCAACTCTTTTACAGTGTTTTCAAGCCATGGATTTTCTCCTTTTCCAAATACCGTAGCCTAGTTGAACTTTTAACGATAGCTGGGCCGATGAGATATTGGATGAGTATGAAGATTATTGTGCCTATTAAGGCGTAAATGAAGCTGAGTTGGATGATGAACATGATGGCTGAAAGGAAAAGTGCGAATATGAGGGCGACTAGAAATATTGAGGTGCCCATTGCAAGTTTTAACTCAGCCAGTCTTCCCAA
>WUQU01000251.1 GCA_009889605.1 Candidatus Bathyarchaeota archaeon
CATGCTTACGTACCATTTCAGCCTCCATTTTCTCGCATCCTTGTCCTGAACCTTACCTACCTCTTCTATCACAACGCCTGCGTTGTCTCCCATATAGACGCCGTGCACTGCGGTTTGCCCCAGCCTGACCGCATACACGGATGTCAAATTGTTTGTGATGGGGATGTATTCATTTCTGAGGATTGGGATTCCGTTATAAGCCAGCACAGGTCTCCCGAGGTTGGGTAGCATAATTTGCTCGGGACTTACATAGAGAGTTCTAAGTAGTGCTTTAATGCTTAGGTATGTCCTCGGGTGCACTATGATTGCGGTGGGTTCTGCTCCGGGGGGGAACTTCTCTAAAAGCTGGTCAAGTAGCTGGAACGATATAGGAGCACCGCCTGGACCAGCGTCAACTATCATGCTCTTATCAACGAACCTGTCCAAGCCATCAAACTCGTTTGGGTTTGCACTGTTTCCCGTGATGAACAGTCTTTTGAAGGCTCTCGTGATCGCTTCAGATGCTGCAAGTGTCTTTTCAAGCACACGGTCTACAAGTTGTTCTACTGCGGTAGCTTCAAAGTTATAGACTACAACATCCGCAGCGATCATAGAAATCCTATTTTGCATCACAGTACCAGACACATCTACCTCTGGGATCGTTCCGTATGGATCTGTAACAGATGCAACAGGCACATCCCCCGTTCTGTACCAGCTGTAGATGTTGGTTTGGCTTCTGCTAAAGGGTAGTAGGGCAAATAGCTCATCCTTGTCCGAAATATACTCAATGACTGCCCTTTCCGTTGTCTCCGCAGAAAGCCTGCCAGCTAAAACCTTCAAAACACTCATTGTTTATGCACCTCCTAAGAGTTTTTTCATCAAAGCTTGTCTCAGGCGTTGTTCTGGGCTTTGCGGTTCTGTTTTTTCGGTGGTGTGGGGAGAACCAGAACCGCCGACTGCTTTGACGAGGAACGGGTTCTCGTTTAAGAACTTCTCAATAGCAGTGTCCACATCCTCGCCGTCAATAAGCACTTTGCCGTCTTTGGCGATTTCTATCTTTTTTTCTGCTTTTAGTAGCTTCAAAGCCTTGTCTGCATCTATCGCTTTATCTGCAAGTTTGCTTTTGACTTGATATTCAATGAGAAGTTCTTCTTTCTCTTTTTGCAGTTGCTTGAGTTGTTCTTTGTATTGCTTTTCTATCTCTTTTGCTTTCTTTCTCTCTTGCTCGAGAGCTTCATAGAGTTTGCCTTTTTGCTCTAATAGCTGTGCTTGCATATCATCCCAGCTCTCAAAGCCAATATATCTCGCCCACTCGTCTAGATGCTTTTCAACGAGTTCTTCTACATTGACAGTTTCTGCTTTCTGTTCTTGTTGTTTTTGCGTTTGCGTTTGCTGAGTTTGAGGCTGTTCTTGCCTTTCCTCCATTACTTATTACCTCCGCAATATTTTTGAGCAATATTTCTGAAAAAATTCTTCAGCTTTTGCCTTGATGCTATCGTCTCCGTGCATACCAGCGAGTCGGATTGCAGCAATCAGCATGTAGCAATTTATTGAGCCGTTTTTGTTTCTGTATGGATATCTGCGATTTTTCGGGTCAAGGAAATAGTCTTCTGGGAGTTTTTGTCTTTCACTCTCTCTATCAAGCCACTTTAGCTTGTCCGTATGAATATTACGAACCTCGGGCATAGTATGGAAAGATATAAAAAATGTGTTTCAGACCCTTCCTGTTTTGCCTACGTGGTTTATATTATATTTATAGAGGGAAGGGCTGATGCAGCACGATATGGACTATGTGGAGAAAATTGAAAAAGAGCTTGAAAGATACGACAGACTTTTTTTGACTGCGAAAGAGGTAGCAGACATGCTCGGTGTCTCGAAGAGAACTATAACTGAATATTGCAAAAGGGGAGAAATTTTCGCGGTCAGGTTTGCGGGAAAGTGGCTTATCTACAAAGAGAGCTTAGTTGAGTTTCTGCTCAGGAAGAACAACTACGAGGTTTTTTGAATTCTCAAGTCTTCGCTTTCTTTGATTTTGATAAACTCACAGTAGCTTCTTAATCTGCTAAGCAAGGCTTCCGGGAGAGCTTTTGCAAACTCTATAAAGCTGTTGGAAGTGATGAAAAGATATCTCTCTTGCAATTCTGCAAAGTAGAGAATTTCTTGCACAAGCTCAAGTCGGGGCTGTGGTATGTTAGTAATGAGATCATCTATTAGATATGCATCGTATTCTGTGTATGTAGCATAAAGCGTCTTCAAGTCTGGGAAGGCCACGCAAGAGATATAAAGCGGGTTTGAGATTTCTCTATACTGAAGAAGCTTAGCTATCTTCCACGTGCATGCAATTGATTTTCCAACGCCAGGTTTGCCGTCAAGGATTACGCCTTTCTTCTTTACCCCCTTAATTTTGCTGATGGCTTCAGTATCTTGCACTCCATTGAGAGCTATATTCAGATACTTCTCAGGGAACCCGTTTGTTCTCATCGATATCATGATTCTTTCTTTTTGTAATGGTTTGGGTAGAAAGAACACTGCACCTCTTCTGCTTACTATCCATACATCTGCCCCCTCGTTTATCTCCACATCACC
>WUQU01000252.1 GCA_009889605.1 Candidatus Bathyarchaeota archaeon
AATAGCCAAAAGGGCTACCGTGTGAGCGCCCCCATAGGCGGAGCTCACCGTAAGATCCAATACGGCCCTTTTGTAATGCGAATCGAGGACACTAAAGGCTTCAGATAGCTCTTCGTAGGCGGACTCCAACCTTTCATGCTTAACGACCAACTCCTTGTATCCGGTCGATAGGTCTATGTACTCTAGCTTTAAAGAATCATGCTTAGCCTTTAGCTTTCCATACATAGTCTTCAACGCTTCATACTTGATGGTCAACTCTTCATATTTAGCTTCTAACTCATCGTATCTCTGCTTTAGCATATCGTATTCAGCTTTTAATCTACCGTATTTGGTTTTTAGCTTTTCATATTCAGCCTTTCTGACGAACTCTTCATCTTCAAGCTCGATCGGATAGTATGCGTAAAGAGTCCATTTGTACGAGTCGAATTCATTTAAGTAATCTACTATCACCGTTAGCCTCTCTGCCGCCGGGCTCTTCGAGTTCCGGGGTTATGTTGTTTAGTGCGATTTGGTTTGTTCCTGTTAGGTAGGCAGGAGGGAAGTGAACCCGCCTAGGCCTAGGCTTATTCCTCCAAAGGCAACACGTATACGTTAACAGCCTACCATTTTAATGTAGTAGACAAGTAGGGCTATAATGCTGAGTTCTAAGCCTAAAATTAAAACGGACGGCTCAATGAAGGCTATGAGTAAAATTGAGGCGGCTAACCCTGCGATGGGTATTAAAGGGTAAAGGGGCGCTTTAAACGGTCTTTCAATGTAGGGTTTCTCCTTTCGAAGCTTTATTACGGACAGGTTGACGATTGAAAAACCGACGATAAAGCCAAAGTTAACTGCGTAGACTACGAAGTTTACAAGTCCTGTGGCTGCGAAAATCATGGTGAAAAGAGCGCTTATTGCTACTGCAATGTAAGGTGTGCCGAAGCGTCTGTGAATTTTCGAAAGTGTATCGGAGGAAGTAGCCGTCTCTGCTCATGGCATATAAAACTCTTGACTGGGCCATAATAGCCTCGTTTGTCGCAGCCAACCCAGCCAACCCAGCCAACCCAGCAATGGCCAAGCCAACAGTCACTAAAATACCTCCAACAGGGCCCATAACCTGTTCCGCAACAAACGCAATGGGGGAAGACTGTTTGCTGAGGATTTCAGGAGAGACGACGCTGACAGCAACGTACACCACGCTTGTGTAAAGAATAATCAACACGATTGCTGACAATATTATTGCGCGTGGAATGTTTTTCCCAGGATTTTTTATTTCAGCTTGAGCCGCCGCAACAGCCTCTGCTCCAAGATAAAGCTCGAAAAGGTAGGCGGTAACTGCAAAAATTCCCAGCCAGCCGGTTTGCAAAGACATTAAAGGTGCTTGGGCTTGCTGCGCATGCGGCCAGCCGATTAAAACGTAGATTCCCAGTATGGCAGGCACTAGGGCGGTTATGAGGGTTTCAGCGGTTCTCGTTTCTTTGACGCCTCTTATGTTTACGATTGTGAAGATGATTACGATGAGTACTGCGGTTAACGGTATATTGATTTGGGGGAAAATGTAGGCGATTACGTATGCAAAACCTATGGAGGATAATGCTGCATAAAACATGTTACTTAGCCACTCAAACCATCCGGTGAGGAAGCTGATGAAGCCCCCATAAGCTACTTTAACAAAGGTGTATTCCCCTCCAGCCTTAGGAATGGCTGTTCCTAATTCACAGTAGCTGAACATTGTTAGAAGGCTTATGATGCCGCAGACAAACACCACTGGAACAATGGTGTATCCTGCTAAGCTTGCAGCATGACCTATTATGACAAAGTTGCCTGCGCTTAGGGTGCCGCCAATCCCGAGCATGGTCGCACGTAGAAGACCCAACTCCCGTTTTAGGTGAGATTCATCCATAATGGCTTTCTCCTTTTATTGCTCATAGAAAAGTAGCGAACCGCTTATTAATGAAAATAAGCCAAATCCTACAAAAACCAGCATGTAAAGTTCTATGTTGTCTCCAGAGAAGCCAAAAACGGTTTGAAAATTGAATAAGTTGTAGAATAAAAGAAAAGCAAAAATCAAAGATGCACTGCCGATAAAAGCTTGCAACAAACCAACTATTTTTGAAAGGGTTTTTCTTGCACCGCGTATAAGGGCTTACCTTCGTAAGAGGATTATTCCAGCTATAAAGTCTGATATCCCAATTAAAAAGAATGTTAGCATTAGTAGAAGCGTATTTGTTTCAGATTTAAAGACGTTTACATCAACAAGGTTGAATAAGATTGGCAGTATGGCTCCTGTCAAAATTGCCCCCATCATTATGAGAAAACCACCGATTGCCACACACCCTTTCCCGTTTTCGCATGCACTCAAATGATGAATACTTTGTAAACGTTAAACGCATTAATGCTATCCCAACCAGAAATAATAGAACACTATAAATTCTTACAGCAATTATTCTTTTCTGCGATGTGCTGCATGGAAAATTGATGGAGGGATAATTTTTATTTACTTCTTCGTTTAGAACTATGCTGGCAATTTTGAAGAGGCTGAAAGGGTATGGGAAAAGCGGAATACAAGGTTGAAGGCGGCAAACTCGTTAAAGCTCAAGTGACAATGGACGGTGATAAAATACGGAAAGTTAAGATTACGGGAGACTTCTTTTTACATCCAGAGGAGTTTCTTGAAGAATTGGAAGAAACGTTAGTTGGCAGCTTGCTTGACGAAACAAGTTTGGCAAGACTAATAAAAAGTGTGGCAGAGCGAAAAAACGCCACTTTGCTGGGTGTTTCTCCAGAAGATTTTGCCAAATGCGTTGTTATGGCTGGGAAGAGTGATGGCTGAAGAGTGGCGTTTTTTGGATACGGGGCTTCACGACGCCTTCTATAATATGGCGTTGGACGAGGCAATTGTCCTAGCTAGGTCAAAGGGACTTGTGCCTAACACTTTGCGGTTCTTTAGGTGGGAACCATCCGCGGTTTCCATCGGCTACTTTCAAAGCATGGAGGAAGAAGTGGATATAGAAGCTTGCAAAAGAATGGGCGTTAATTATGTGAGAAGGAGAACAGGCGGAGGAGCAGTCTACCATGAAAGAGACGGCGAATTAACCTACAGCGTCATAATAAATGAGGATCATCCGTTAATTTCGAGGGATTTCCAGAAAACTTATGAAACGCTTTGTTCGTGGCTTGTGCGTGGTTTAAGCCTTCTAGGGGTTCCAGCTGAATTTAAACCTATAAACGACATAGTTGTAGCAGGGAAGAAGATTTCTGGAAACGCTCAAACCCGCGGAATGGGCGTTGTGCATCAGCATGGCACCATACTGCGTGAAGTTAACCCGACAGTTATGTTCACAATTTTGAAAGTGCCCAGCGAGAAAATCCGCGACAAAATGATTAAATCGGCAGAGGAGAGAGTCACGTCGATAAACAAGTTCCTACAAAGAGAAGTAGCCTTCGAAGAGTTGAAGAAAGCCCTGTTAAAAGGGTTTGAAGAGACCTTCAAAATAAAATTGGTGCCGGGAGAGGTCACCGCCTTCGAAAAAGAAATGGCTTTAAAACTTAAAGAGGAAAAGTATTCAACGCGAGAGTGGAACTTTAAGAGATAGCGATTGCCACTTCCTCAAACTTTTCTAAATTAAGTCCGCCGATGTTTTCTGGAATTATTTTTACTAAAGGTTTTGGTAGGTGAAGGTAAAAGCCCAAGTTAACGGTTTTACCGTCTATTTTAAAAGTTAAACCAGAGCATTGAGCAGCGCACATTTTAGAGTAGAGTGCCTTAACTGTGCCTATTTTTGCTCCGCAAAGCGTGACAACACTGTTTAAAGGCGGTTCAGTCAACACGTGCACACCGAACCATTCATAGTGGGGGATGCCGCCGTCTAAAAGCCCCATTTCCTCGCCGACACGCACTGGAATGCCGCGATTAAAGTCGCCATTTAAGGCTAGGAGGGAATACTCCCTCTTCGACTCGACAACCACTCCGCACAATTCTTTAGGTTCCGTTAAATTTTCTATAGACATTAAACGTTCAAATTTTATGCCGCCCCTTGCGCGGATGGGGTCTGAGGGGTTTCTCACTTCTATATGAATGTGAGGTTCTGTCCAGAAATCGAAGAATCCAGACCTTACCAGAAAACCGAGAGGGTCTCCGGGTTTGACAACATCCCCTACTGCAACGGTGGGTTTTACATGGAGAATTTTAATATGCCTTCCAACGTTTTCACTGCTCTGCAGGAGGATAACATAGTCAAAGCTTGAGCATTCAAAGCTTTGCTCTGGACAGCTTACTTTCCTAATTCCGACAACTTCGCCATGAACAGGTGATGGAGCGACACCGCCAAAGAGACTTTCACAGTAAACGTCAACCGCAGAGTACGCCCTATGCGCGGGATATGGGCTGTTGAAGAAAGAAAATTTTGAATTTTCTGGGCAGTAAACTGTTACCCCTTCAGAGCAGGCAACTGGCTTCATGGGTGTTTCAAGCATAACATTAAAAGTTCTGTAATGCCTTATGTGTGTTTTGCAAGGCTGATTTAAATGCCCAAGGTAAAAGTTGACTGGGGTAAATGTAATGGCGACGGCGTATGTGTTGAAGTCTGCCCGGTGAACGTTTTTGAACTTCAAAAAGTTGATGATTATCCGGATACGCGGAAGTCGGTTCCAGTGCGGGAAAACGATTGTATCATGTGCATGGCTTGTGTTGCTTCATGTCCTATGCAAGCAATAACGGTTGAAGAGTAAACCCTTCCTATCATGGAAATGTGAAGTAGAAAGTTTCAAAAATGAACGCGATTGCAGCTATAGTTAACATTAGTAAGCCCCATTTTTTTGTGATTTTGCGGCTCCGCCAGCTCATAACATACAACATAAAGGTTACAAGAATTATGAAGGGTACGGTTGACAAAATTTCTGATGAGGATACCTTGAAAGGCCTAATAAGCCCAACTATTCCAAAAACAAGGGTCATGGTTATTATGTTGTCGCCTATGACGTTTCCAATAGAGATTTCCTGTTCACCGTGTAAAGCCGCAGCTACAGAAACTGCTGTTTCGGGAACGACGCAACCAATCGCCATTATTGCGAGTCCAGCATAGAACTGGGATAAACCGAAAATTTCAGTCATAGTCATAGCGCTGTATACTAGGAGGAATGTCCCGCAGATTAGGGCAGCTCCGCCTAAAATCATGAATCCCGCAGATTTTTTTGGATTTTCCCGAGGCTTATCCTTCGGACAGCCATTGCCATTTCCCTTACGAACTGAGTAGTAAACAAATGCAGGGTAAAACGCCAAAAAGATCAAGCCAATCCACCACACCACCATTCCAGTTGCTAAAACAAGAACTATCAGCAAAAACGCCAACCCTACCATTAAAAGACATTCACGGTTAACTGAGTGATTTTTAAGTTTATATTCGCCTATCAAGCCGCATATACCCACAATTAATGGAACATTATATATGTTTGAGCCTAGCAGGTTGCCTAACGCCATATGAGAAGAACTAAAAAGCGCTGCAATAAGCGAGCTCAAAAGTTCAGGTGCCGACGTCACAGAAGCCACGAGAACTGTTCCAACAACAACTCTATGAAAATTTAAACTGTCCGCTAAACAGGCAGCTGCATGCACTATCTTTTTTGAGCCTATATAGAGGAGTGCGAGGCTCGCTGGAAAAGCGGCAATGCTCAATACTAAAGACATATCTATTCCTTGTCATTTTCCAAGGCAACTTCAAAAACCCCCATATAAATATTACCTTTGAATAATGATTGAAACTCCATGTTATAGCCTTGTTGGAGGAACAAAAACTCTAAGCCTGTTTAACGCCTTCAGTTTTTCCTTATCACCCAATTTGGCGTCTTCCACAGCTCTTCTGAGAATCTGTATAGATTCGTCCATGGCTTTCCGATCCACTGGATATGGGACGCCGTCTTTTCCACCGTAAGCAAAAGAGTATTTAACAGGGTCTTTCCAGCTTGGTTTTTCGCCGTAAATAAGTTCTGCGATTAGGGCTAAGCCTCTCACTGTGGCTGCGCCGACGCTCTTAAAGCTTAAAAGCTCCTCATAGGTTCTAGGCCTAAACTCGTAAACCTGCTGCAAGGCTTTCCAGTTTATGTTGGCGGGCATGGATAAAACGTTTAGGGGATAATCCTTCCATTGAGTTTGGGCTGTTTTTGGAAGCCACTCTTCAAGGGACTTCTGATGGGCTGGTCTAACAGACATTATTAGCCGCATAACCTTTCTAGGAGGTTCGCATGTCAAGTCCACGGAGACTTTTCTGCAGCCTTCACTTTCTCGGGAGGTCATGTCTAAGGCTATTTCACGTCTGGATTCGCCCACTATAGCATTGTGAGGCTCCACCACGAAGTTTTCGACGTTCTCTGAAAGCCAATGATAACGCCTGGCTGTGCGATCCTGGGGGCACATGCCCTGCTGAACCACCGTCCATTCGCCTTTTTCATCAACAAAGAAGGCATGATGGTAAAGCTGATAACCCGCCTGAATAGCCGTATTATCAACCTTAGCGCTCATTTTGCTTGCATAACGGAGACTCTCGATTTTGGCGTCTGAAAACCCGAATTCTTCGCCTAAACACGTAATCTCTAAGGGAGTCTGCCTTGAAACTTTGCCTTTTCCACCGCAAACGGCTAAGCCATGCTCCTGTGGGACAATTGCCTGTTTCAAAACTCCAGTAACAACCGTTGTCACGCCTGAAGAGTGCCAGTCGTAACCCAAAACACAGCCTAAAGCTTGAAACCAAAATGGATCTGAAAGGCGTTTTAGGAATTCTCCGCTGCCGTACTCGTCAACAATTATTGTCACGATTTCTTTGGCAAGTTTTTGCATGCGGACAACTAGCCATCTAGGCGCTTTGCCATCATGAAGCGGAAGTTTTGCAACACC